>CAYNRA010000043.1:0-24809 GCA_964399465.1 uncultured Cytophagales bacterium | reverse complement strand
AAATCCGAAATGGAAAGTCAGTTTACAAACGCACAAATTTATGGAAATTCCTTAAGAATGAATTCAATTCAGCACAGAGATGCATTGATTAAGAACAGAAAAAATACTCCTTCTACAACTCACTCGCTACTTTTATTTCTTTCCCATGAGTTAAATGAATCAGTCTGTGTACAATTTTTGGGAAATGTTTCAGAGTAAACAGAGTGAAAGTTGTCAACCAGGAAGCACCAAACAGAGACTGAATTTTACGTCCGACAAACAACCTCTTGGCAAATTCTTTTTGCCAAGATTTTACAAAACCTTTTTCCATTTTTTGTCGGTCAATTTTGTTATTAATGAACGGAATAATCCATTCACTAGCTATTTTCCCAGACTTAATCGCCATGGCCATTCCGTTCCCGCAGAGAGGAGCAATCAAACCAGCAGAATCACCAATCATAAGTATTCCATTGACTACCTTTTCCTTTTCTCGAAAAGATACCTCACTAATAACCAAGGGTTTATCATATAAAAAAACGGCATTTTCAAAAATATGAGCTAAGTATTTGTTTTTCATCAGAACCTTTTGTTCTAATTCTTTGATTCCACCTGCTTTTTGAACTTGTTTTTTCTCTACCAAATAACACAAACAATAACGACCCTCTTCAATGGCTGAAATTCCACAATAGCCGCCTTCAAAATTGTGCAAGGAAATCTGATTTTGTGGAAATGAATACGATATATGGTACTTTACCCCAACATATTCACTTCTTTTCTTAAAAAAAGAACGATTCAATACCCGATCCAAATGACTCCTTTTTCCATGCGCACCCAAAACACAGATAGCTTCTACTTGCCGCCCAGACTTTGTTTTTATACAATATTCATCTTCTGAAATACGCCTAATTTCGTCCACAGATTCATTTATCCAAACAGTAACTCCTACCCTTTGTGCGACGTCCACCAAGGCTTTATCCAATGCAAATCGACTCAAACCAAAACCACCCATATCCAATGCTTGAATTAATTCTTGACCGTTCGTATCTGTAATTTGTAAGGTATCAATACAGGAAGAACCCAAAGAGTCGATGGAGAAACCAAGTAATTGCGAAAGATACATTTTTACTTCATTGGAAATATATTCTCCACAAACACGATGAAAAGGATATGTATTTTTTTCAATCAAGACAACGGAAATGCCCGATTTAGCCAATTCAATAGCCGATACCAAACCAGCCAATCCACCCCCTACCACCACAACCGATGTTTTTTTCTGCAAAGCATTCATACCTTTTAATCAATTACAAGCGCAAGAGTTTATGTAACTATCTGTGAAAAATATAGTTTGTTCATGCTGTAAATTACACGCAAATCAGGCACATGACGCATGAATTAGTAAAAAAAGAATTAAAAGCTGTAATTTTGTTCAAACACATTGACGTATGCCTAGCAAAAAATTATTTTTACTTGACGCCTTCGCTCTCATTTACAGAGCCCATTTTGCATTTATCAAAAACCCAAGAATTAACTCCGCACAGCTCAATACAAGTGCTGTTTTTGGATTTACAAATACACTTTTGGAAGTACTTTCCAAAGAAAAACCGACACATTTAGGGATTGCATTTGATACCAAAGCGCCTACTTTCCGTCACATCCAATACACTGAATACAAAGCAAATAGACAAGAACAACCAGAAGACATTACGGTAGCTATCCCCTATGTAAAGCGCTTAGTACGTGCGATGAATATCCCTCTTTTGGAACTTGATGGCTATGAAGCAGACGATATCATCGGAACCATTGCCAAAAAAGCAGTAAAAGATGATTTCGAAGTGTATATGTACACACCTGACAAAGATTACGGGCAACTAGTTGAAGAAAATATCTTTCTGTATAAACCCGCCATGATGGGAAATGGTGTGGAAATTATGGGCGTACAAGAAGTTTTGAATAGATGGGGCGTTCAACATATCGACCAAGTTGTAGATATGCTCGGACTTATGGGGGATAAAGTAGATAATATCCCCGGAATACCTGGCGTAGGTGAAAAAACAGCAGCCAAACTTCTTGCCGAGTTCGGAAGCGTTGAAAATATTTTGGAAAACGCCCATACCATCTCAGGAAAAATGGGAGAGAAAATTCGGGATGGACGTGAAAGTGCACTTTTGTCGAAAGAACTTGCCCGAATTGACATACATGTTCCTGTTCCTTATGATGCAGACGATTTACGCCTTTCTCCTTACAATACGGAAGAATTAAGTGAATTATTGGATGAATTGGAGTTTCGGACACTGAGAAAAAAACTTTTAGGTGAAGAATCTACTCCAAAACGTGCGGCAGCTCCGACACCCGTTGCTACCAAACAACCCATTCAACAACAGACTTCACTTTTTGATGCCCCGCCAGCCTATACTCCTCAGGAAAATAAATATTCCGAAGAAGAACAAACTGAAAAACCGAGTATTCTGAAGACCATTTATTCTACAGCACATCGCTATGAATTGATGGAAACGGTTGCGCTGCAAGAAAAATTGGTACAACATTTACTCGCACAAAAAGAATTTTGTTTCGATACTGAAACAACGGATATTGAGTCAATGGAGGCGAAATTGGTCGGAATTTCTTTCTCTTATCGTGCCGGAGAAGCCTTTTATATCCCAATTTCTAGTGACCAAAATGAGGCAAAAGAAACCCTTCAGCGCTTTATTCCGGTATTTGAGCAGGAAGGTATTCTGAAAATCGCACAGAATTTGAAATACGATTTATCCATTTTGCAAAATTATGGAATACGCTTAGCTGGACCATTTTACGATACGATGCTCGCACATTATTTGATTGAGCCCGAACAACGCCACGGTATGGACGCTCTGGCACAAAATTACTTGAATTACAAACCTGTTTCTATTGAAGAACTCATTGGAAAAAAAGGGAAAAATCAAGGGAATATGCGCGATGTGCCGTTGGAACAAATCAAAGAGTATGCCGCAGAAGATGCTGATATTACGTTGCAACTTAAACCTATCTTGGCTCAAAAACTGAAAGAAACCAACCAAGAAAAATTACTCGAAACGGTTGAAATTCCGTTGGTTCAAGTGCTTTCAGACATGGAAAGAACAGGTGTAAATTTAGATACCCATGCCTTGCAGGAGCTTTCTACCGAGCTAGAAAAAGACATTACGCGTCTAGAACAAGAGATTTATACCTTGGCAGGGACGCAATTCAATGTTAGTTCGCCTAAACAATTGGGTGAAGTATTGTTTGAGGTCATGAAAATCGATAAAAAACCTAAAAAAACACCCACTGGTCAATATGCAACGGGTGAGGATATTCTGCTTACCTACGAAGCCGAACATTCCATTGTTAAAAATATACTCGATTTTCGGGAACTACAGAAACTGAAAAGCACCTACGTTGATGCACTTCCCGCCCTCCTTTCTCCAACTACAGGAAGAATACACACTTCTTACAATCAGGCAGTTACTGCAACGGGGCGTTTAAGTTCAACCAATCCAAACTTGCAAAATATTCCGATTCGGACACCGAGAGGAAGGGAAATCAGGAAAGCGTTTATTCCGACGGATGAAAACTACCGTATTTTCTCTGCCGATTATTCGCAAATTGAATTACGCATCATGGCTGCGTTTTCTGGTGATGAAAGTATGTTGGAAGCCTTCAATCAAGGGGTTGATATTCATGCAACTACTGCTTCAAAAGTATTTTCTGTTTCTCTGGAAGACGTTACCTCAGATATGCGAAGAAAAGCTAAAATGGTCAATTTCGGGATTATTTACGGTATCTCTCCGTTTGGTTTAGCGAATAGACTAGCAATTAGCCGCCAAGAAGCCAAAGAAATAATTGATGCTTATTTTCTACAATTTCCGAAGGTAAAAGAATACATGGATTCGTGCATTCAAACGGCACAAGAGAAGGAATATGTAGAAACCATTTTAGGTCGTCGCCGGTATTTGCGAGACATCAATTCGCGCAATCAAACAAACCGAGGCTACGCGGAGAGAAACGCCATCAACGCGCCTATTCAAGGAAGTGCAGCCGACTTGATTAAAATTGCGATGATTCAAATTCATGCATTCATGCGTGAACAAAACATGCGTTCCAAAATGATTTTGCAGGTGCATGATGAACTTCTATTTGACGCACATGTAGATGAATTGGCGGTTTTGCAAGAAAAAGTAAACCATTTCATGACAACGGCGATTTCATTGCCTGTAAAACTTGAGACGGGCATGGGTGTTGGTAAAAATTGGCTTGAGGCGCATTAATTGATAAAAAACATGACTTCAAACGTACTTTTATTCACGCCACCCTTTACACAACTCAATACGCCATACCCTGCAACTGCCTATTTACAAGGTTTTTTGCATAGCAAAGGCATTGCAGCGCACCAAGCCGATTTGGGTATTGAGGTAGTCTTGCGCTTGTTTTCACGGAAAGGGCTCACCGCGATTTTCCGTTATTTGGATGAAATAGACGTTGAAATCTCCGAAAATAGTTTTCGGATTTACGCCATGCGTGCGCAATATATCAAGACCATTGACCCGGTTATTTCCTTTTTGCAGAATAAGAATCAAACGTTAGCCCATTTAATTTGTGACCGAACTTATCTTCCCGAAGCTGCTCGATTTGCACAATTGGAAGACCTTGCTTGGGCATTCGGGACGATGGGAACCCACGACAAAGCGCGTCATTTGGCTACGCTTTACCTCGAAGACCTCGGTGACTTGATTCGGGAAGTCATTGACCCTCATTTTGGATTTACCCGATATGCAGAAAGAATCGCGCGCGCAGCAAGTTCATTTTCTCCTATTTTAGAAGAATTAGAAAAACCTAAAACACTCCTAATAAACTATTTAGAGGAAATCATTGACCAAAAAATTCAACAGTTCAATCCTACTGTTATTGCATTTACAGCCCCATTTCCGGGCAATGTTTTAGGTGCTTTTCAAGCGGCGATATACATAAAAACAAACTATCCACACCTACCCATTTTATTTGGCGGTGGTTATGCCAATACAGAATTACGAAGACTTGCGGACCCACGTGTTTTTGATTATTTTGATTACGTCCTCCTAGATGACGGGGAAGCGCCCCTCCTCCAACTTCTTCAACACTTGGAAGGTAAAATTCCAGCGAATGAACTCAAACGAACCTTTTTTAGAAATAAAGAAGGGAAAGTTATTTTTCAGACGAACGCAAAGCAAAAAGATATTCCACAACGCGAGGTTGGTACACCCTCCTACCGTGACTTACCGCTTGACAAATACCTGTCTGTCATTGAGTTAGCCAATCCTATGCACAGACTTTGGAGTGACGGACGTTGGAATAAACTTACCTTAGCCCACGGCTGTTATTGGGGAAAATGCTCTTTTTGCGATATTTCGCTTGACTACATTCAACGGTATGAACCCGTCTCGGCAGAACTTATTTGCGACCGAATTGAGCAGTTAATCGCGGAAACAGGCGAAATTGGCTTTCACTTTGTCGATGAAGCAGCTCCGCCCGCATTACTTCGCGATGTTTCGATAGAAATACTTAGACGAGGAATTTCTGTTGTTTGGTGGACAAATATTCGCTTTGAAAAAAGTTTTACCCCAGATCTTGCTCGCTTGATGAAAGCCGCGGGTTGTATCGCCTTATCTGGCGGGCTTGAAGTTGCCTCCGACCGACTGCTTTCTATGATGCAAAAAGGTGTTACGATTGCCCAGGTGGCACAAGTGGCGCGCGCATTTACCGAAGCGGGCATCATGGTTCATGCCTATTTGATGTATGGATTTCCAACACAAACCGCACAAGAAACCATAGATTCGATGGAAATCGTACGCCAATTATTTTTGAACGGTGTGCTTCAATCTGGCTTTTGGCATCAGTTTGCCATGACGGCACATAGCCCGGTAGGCTTAGACCCTTCAGCATTTCAGGTACAAACCATAGGCCCTGATTTTGATGGATTTGCAGAAAATGACTTATTCCACGAAGACCCAACAGGAGCTGAACACGAAGATTTTTCAGATGGGCTAAAGAAATCGCTTTTCAATTATATGCACGGAATTGGGCTAGAAGAACCACTTTCTTTCTGGTTTGATTTTGATATACCTGAAACGACGCTCTCCCCTTTCCATATTCAAGAAGCTTTGGCAAGTACCGTTTTTTCGAAACCTAAAAAGTCAGATAAATGCTTCTGGATTGGCGGGGAGATTTCGGACGAAGAAGAAGTTGAAGTCGTTCAAGGAAAAACCATTAATATATACAAACAACTTATATTCAGTTATTTAAAGTCAGACAATCCTTTTTTGGTTTCTCCTGAAGTTGGAGATTGGTTGGCAGAAACACTACCCAAATTGCAAGAAAATGCGATAACGGTACGCGAATTGGAGGAGGATTTCTTGCCTTTGGGCGATTTCATTGTTTGGTTAGACAGCGAAGAAGGAAAAATACTTCGGCAGTTTGGGCTGCTCATTTTGTAAAAAAAGCCGTCACTCAGAAAAGAGGACGGCTTTTTTATTTATGCTGGATTCTGTTTGGCTTGTTCTTCCAAATGTTTGGCGATAGAACGGCCTGCTTGCTCAAGAATTTCAATAATTTTTTGGTCAGCTGTCGAATCTTTAATCATTTGCGAAAGATTTCCGATGACATCCACCGTAAAATGATTCATTTCATCGACAGGCATATCTTTGGTCCACAAATTAATCCCTAAAAGTCCTTTGTGGTAATGATCCCAAACACTTACAGAAATAGCTTTGGTCTCGTTAATTCCTTCATTTGGGTTTTCAGTAGCATCCCAAAAAATACGTTCAGGAACACGATGTTCGTCTAATTCGACGGTAAAATTAATTTCGGATTTACGCATATTTTTATTTTTCCTTGAATGGATGATTCCATTGATTGAACCTCAAATTTACGAGAATCGTTTCAATTTTTTACGGTTTCGTTGTGTTTGCAAATACTTTTTTGAGCAGTTCAGTTGTGCGTTCCAACGGATTTTCACGAATCTTTGCTTCTTCTTGTGCGATCAATACAAAAAGTCCATCCAATGCTTTCTCTGTGGCATATTGCTCTAAATTCGGATTCAGTTTCTTCACAAAAGGTACTTGATTATATCTCGTAACGATATCCCCGTACAATTTACTCGCTGTTGTTTCTTGCAGCGATTTTGCCATAATTGGTTGAAATAATTTAGATAAATCGGCGCGTGTTGTGCGATTCAAATACGTTGTTGCTGCATTTTTTTCTCCTTTTACTATCGAAATAGCGTCTGTAACCGTCATTTCTGTAATAGATTTCAAGAAAATGGGAGCTGCTTCCTTCGCCGCTTTTTCTGCGCCTTGGTTCATAGCAAGCACAAACTGATCTACTTGATTGCCCAAACCAATAGAACGAAGTGTCTTTTCTACATTTTGCAATTCAGGTGGAACTGGAATACGAATCAACGGATTTGCCGAATATCCACCGGTGGCAGAAGCAAGTTGTGTACTTTTATTTACACCGATTTCGAGTGCTTGTTTCAACGCGCTACTCGCTTCAGTGGAACTGATAGGCAACGATTGAACAAGTTTCCCAATATTGCCTAATTGAATACCTTGGCTACACGCTTGGAAGGAAAATGCGGATACAACAAAAAGTGAAGTGGCTAAAAAAATACGTTTCTTTTGAGGCATGGAACAGTAATTGATGAATGTATGATAAATAATTTGAAAGACATCTTAACTTGAGCGTTTGAGAACAGACCCAACTAATTTCTTGTTCTTTGTTCAATGAAAAGAAGTAATTTAGAAACGCAAATATCACCATTTATTTTTTAACCATGTCTGAAATTATCTTAGCTGACGTCATTACGATTGGAGACGAAATCCTATACGGTCAAATTGTGGACACCAATACACAGTGGATTAGTGAAAAACTAGATATGTACGGTTTCAAAGTCCGTCGCAAAATGTCTGTCGGTGATCAAGCTGCTGAAATCGAGGATATTGTGACCGAATCAAGCAAAAAAGCACATATTATTATCCTAACAGGTGGTTTAGGGCCAACCAAGGACGATATAACCAAAACTACCCTTGCCCGAATTTTCAACGATACATTGGTGATTGAACCTCATGCAGAGGCACTCATTCGCGATTATTTTATTTCTCGAGGACGACCATTTGCAGAACTTAATCGGCAGCAGGCGGCCATTCCAAGCAAATGCACGTATTTACCCAATCTAACCGGAACGGCGCCAGGCATGTGGTTTGAGAACAACGGAACCATCCTTGTTTCGCTTCCAGGTGTGCCTTATGAAATGAAATATTTGATGGAAAAAGAGGTACTTCCCCGCCTGAAAACGCATTTCAACGCACCTACCATTTACCATCGAGTTGTTCGAACGATTGGCATTGGCGAGTCATTTTTAGCAGAAAAAATTGAAGCATGGGAAGATAATTTGCCCAAGGAAATAAAACTTGCCTATCTCCCAGGAAATGGCCAAGTCAAGCTTCGCCTCACAGGTATTGGTGACGATTTATCCCATTTGCAGCAGTTGGTACAAATGGAAGTGGAGAAACTTGAAAAACAGATTCCAGAATATATTTACAGTACAAAAAATCAAGAAATGCCGGAAGTAATCGGCGAATTATTAGTGGAGCAACAAAAAACCATCGCTGTGGCAGAAAGTTGTACAGGCGGCTATTTGGCGCATTTGATAAGTGAAGTTCCAGGTTGTTCTCGTTATTTTATGGGGTCGGTTACGAGTTATGACAATTCCATTAAAATAGGTGAACTGGGCGTTTCTCCCCAAACCTTGGAACAGTTTGGCGCAGTTTCTGAACAAACAGCGGCCGAAATGGCAGAAGGTATTCGCCAAAAAATGAAAGTGGATTTTGCACTTGCGACAACTGGCGTTGCTGGGCCAAGCGGTGGCTCGGAAGAAAAACCTGTCGGAACAGTCTGGATTGCTTGTGCTGGACCTAAAGAAACGGTGACACAAAAATTGCAATTGACGACGCAACGAGGGACAAATATTCGGTGGGCGAGTTACTTAACTTTGAACCTTTTACGAAAAGAGCTGATCAAAAATCAATAATTACCAATTATTTCTTAAAATAAGCCAAGATAAGGTTATACTTTGGGCAAATATCTACTTATTTTTGTATGTCAAAACACAACATGCGTCAAGAATAAGTAAAATGTGCATTTATCATTTGCTTATTTTTACAAATCACCTTACAAATATCCATCAACAATGGCTAAAATAGAAATGATGATGCCCTCCATGGGGGAAAGTATTTTTGAATGTACCGTCTTGCATTGGTTAGTGAAAGAAGGTGACCAAGTAGAAATCGATGACATGATTTTGGAGGTTGCTACGGATAAAATAGACACCGAAATTGGTGCAACCTCTGCCGGAAAAATCGTTCAATTCTTGGTCAAAGAGGGAGAACAAGCGCTCATTGGTAAGCCTATTTGTGTCATTGAGACGGAAGCCGTTGAAGTCGCTACACCTGCACCCATACAAGCCAGTGAGGTTTCGATAGAAGAAATCAGTGCAGAAAATATTTTAAAAGAGATAGAGGTAATTCAAGATTTATCTGCGCCAAAGCTTACTTCTGCTTCGCGCTTTTATTCTCCTTTGGTCATGACAATTGCCCAAAAAGAGAATATTTCTCAGCAAGAATTAGATGCTATTGCCGGAACAGGTTTAGAGAACCGCGTGACGAAACACGATATCCTTGCCTATCTTGCAAATAAAGAAAAAAACATAACTACTTCATTACCAACTACTCAGGATGTAAAATCAGCACCAATTCCAGTTCCTTCGCCTATCCAACGGGTTGATGGAGTGGATGAAATCATTGAGATGGATCGGATGCGCCGCATGATTGCTGACCGAATGGTGGAATCGAAGCGGACTGCTCCGCACGTGACGTCTTTTGCAGAGTCTGACATGACAGCTCTTGCACAATGGCGCTCGAAAATCAAAGGGAAATTTGAAAAAGAAACGGGCGAGAAACTTACTTTTACACCATTGCTTGTAGAAGCTGTCGTGAAAGCACTCAAACAGTTCCCGATGATGAATGTGCAGGTTGATGGGTACCAAATCATCAAGAAAAAACACATCAATATTGGGTTAGCAGTCGCTCTTCCGAATGGTAATTTGATTGTTCCTGTCATCCATCAAGCAGATTCGTATAGCTTGACGGGCTTGACAAAAATGGTGAATGATTTGGCTTTCCGTGCGCGAAACAACCAATTAAAACCACACGAATTGCAAGGAGGCACTTATACGATTTCGAATATTGGGTCATTCGGGAATATTTCGGGTACTCCGATTCTCGTGCAACCGCAAGTGGGAATTATGGCATTTGGTGCGATTGTCAAGGTTCCGGCGGTTGTCGAAACACCGCAAGGAGATATGATTGCCATTCGTCAAAAAATGATTCTATCTCATTCGTATGACCACCGCGTTGTAGATGGCTCCCTTGGCGGGCAGTTTGTCAAGGCAGTTGCCGATTATTTAGAAAAGTTTGATGTGAATCGTACGTTTTAGACGAATCTAAATTACAGAAATACGAAAGCCAGAAAATACGCTCCGAGGACTTATTTTCTGGCTTTTTTGTTGGTTTTTTGGGAGGAATCTCCCCTATCAAAACACGCTATAAATGAAATTATAAACTGGAATTAGTTGGTTTTAGTGTAGCTAAGTAAAGGAAGGGTACATTGCCAAGACATTTTTTGTGGGTTCTTCCGTAATGTTTTTTCCTATAAATGCATATCCGTGTTTTGTATGAATGATTTAGCCTAGTTGTATTTCTTTCCAACTACACTATACAACTCAATCCCCACACGGTCAATATAGCCTTTTAAGTCGGGTTCTTTAATGCTGTTATCACTCATTTCAAATCGTCTTTGGGGTTTGTATAAAATTTGTCTTCCATCCATTTTATAGGATTGTTTACAATATAATTTGAAATTCGATGATAATCGTCCATAGAGCGTACAATATGGTCGTGAAATCGTGTTTGCCAATTAAATTCAATGTTGTTTTTTCGGGCATAGGTGGTTACGGAAGATTTATAACCCCTAATAATGGACGACAGATTTTTGTATTGTGGGGCAAATTGGTTTTTATATGCGATATCGTTGGCGTTTGTAGAGACGCGATGCATTGCGTCTCTACGTTGCGTATTATATTCATTTTCACCAATAATAATAATGCCGTGTATATGATTGGGCATTACCACAAATTCCCCTAATTCTAAATTCATATCGGGTCGTAATTCAATCGTTTTATACCATTCTGAATGAGCAATTTGTCCAATTTCGGTGGGTTGTAGAGACGCAATGAATTGCGTCTCTACGGATTGCGTCTCTACGCAATCCGTCTCTAAAACAATTTTACCAAAATAATTTTCCTTGTTTTTGGTACAAATCGTTATAAAATACATTGCTTCATTTGCATAATTCCAATTTTGCAAACGTGCAGTAGGAACTCTATATTTATTATTGAATAATATTGACATTATATTACGTTTAAAATTTAATTTTCATAGTATTTTTTGCAATCGATCTTGTGTCGCAAAATAGGTCTGTCGCCCCGATGGTACCACTTCTTTGCTTGGGTCGGCATTTTGTACAATAAGGTAACAGGCGTAACGACTCAGTTTATATCTTAGGAAAGTATGTGTTGCTCCCGAACCAACAGCAACTACCTCGTTGAACTCAACGAGGTAGTTGCCGATAGGCTGCCCACTATTTTACTAGCAATAATAACTTTGGTAATAACGGAAGAAAAGTTTCTGAAATCAGCAAACTCCAATATTTAGGGTCATTGCCTTGCCATCCAATATCCATTACAATTTTCATCTAAATGGTTAATTTGTTCAAAACAGATAAACCATTTTTGCTTCATTCGTTTTCCATAGCTTTAAATAGTTGGTGTTAATTTAATTTGGGCTAAATTTTCAGCAATCTTATTATTCAAATCTGCATTTTGGCAATTTGTTTTTCCAATTCGGTTTTCAAAGGAGTAAAGCGTTCTGCAAAATCAAAATCATCCTCTTCATCAGCCAAGCCAACATATTTGCCTAGAGTTAGTACATAATTTAGTTTGGCTGTTTCTTCCATTGTTTCAACCTTGCAAAAACCTACGACATCTTCGTAATTACCATCTGGGTTTCTTCAATTATAGTAAGTGCTTGTTATTAAAGTAATGTCCTCATCATTGAAATCTCGATTTTTACGGTTTATCAAAAATCTCATATAACCCTCGAATATGCGAAAGAGGGGTCGTCCATGCAGTTTCTTATATTTATTCCTACTTTTCAAATTTAAAGTATCACTTATCTGCCATCTATTTTTTCGTACCCTAAACTATTCTCATGACTGTTTAAACCTTTTGAATGCAATTTGTATATAAAAAGCCTTTTGTTATTTGGGAACACATTCTTTTTCACTTTTCAATCTCTACTCATGTATAAGTTAGGCAAAAATCACAAATCAATCAAAATATAATTTGATCGAAAGCCAAAATCACCCAACCAATTACCCAAACATACCTTCTACTCATCTCCCCTACAAACTTTTTTTTATCAAGCGGTCATTCTAAACGCTTCTCACAAAGCGGTATCCAAAAAATCACATATTACTCCTTTCTATTTATATCTAACTTTCTGTTCAATGCGTAGCTAACCAACACAGCTGTACGCTTCAACTATTCTTTCTTGCTTTCAAACGCATCCACTTTGTAAAATCAAGAAAGTACACTAATTTTAGTCTTCAACCAAACCTAACAAAATGAATTACCTACAAAAAGCGTCTTTGGGCGTATTCCTTTGGGGTTGTGCAGCATTCTCCGACCTTTCTGCCCAAACCAACTTTATTTTACACACCGACCAATCCAAAGTGCAAATCAACAAGCACATTTACGGTCATTTTGCCGAACACCTCGGTCGTTGTATTTATGGAGGTATATACGTCGGTGAAAATCAAACCCAAATTCCTCACACGGACGGCGTAAGAAATGACATGATTGAAGCACTCAAAGCATTAAAAGTGCCAAATCTCCGCTGGCCTGGTGGTTGCTTTGCCGATACGTATCAATGGAAGGACGGGGTAGGTAAAAAAGAAAATCGCCCTTCACTTGTCAATTCTTGGTGGGGTGGAGTAACGGAAGACAACTCTTTCGGTACGCATGACTTTCTCAATTTATGTGAACGTATCGGCGCTGAACCGTATCTAGCAGGTAATGTCGGTAGCGGCTCTGTCAAGGATTTAAGTGATTGGGTCTATTATGTCAACCACCCAACAGGAAGCCCAATGGCCAAGTGGCGCAAAGAAAATGGACGCGAAAAGCCTTGGAATGTACGCATGTGGGGTGTAGGAAACGAAGCTTGGGGCTGTGGCGGCAATATGACAGCCGAATATTATGCCAATATTTATAAGCAATATGCTACTTTCATGAATGACGTAAACCCAGACGCCAAACTCATGAAAATTGCCTCAGGCGCAACTGGTGATGACTACCATTGGACGGAAACGCTCATGAAAAATATCCCCCATTCTCTGCTTCATGGCGTTGCATTACATCATTATGCCGTCATTGATTGGAACAAAAAAGGGCCTTCAACGGCTTTCACAGACTATCATTATTTCCGAACTTTGGAAGAAGCCTGGAAAATGAATGAACTGATTACACGCCATTCTACTGTCATGGATAAATACGATCCACAGAAAAAAGTAGCCTTGATTGTCGATGAATGGGGCGGCTGGTACGATGTGGAACCCGGTACAAATCCTGGTTTTTTGTACCAACAAAATACCATTCGTGATGCGCTAGTTGCTGGTATGACCCTCAATATTTTCAATAATCATGCGGAGCGAGTAAGAGGAGCGAATTTGGCGCAAATTGTCAATGTATTGCAAGCCGTTATCCTGACAGAAGGCGAAAAAATGCTCTTAACGCCTACTTACCACGTCATGAAAATGTACCAAGTACACCAAGACGCGCAACTTATTCCGCTTGATTTTACCTCGCCTATGTACTCGTTTGAAGGAAAATCAATTCCAGCAATTACTGCATCTGCTTCCAAAGATGCAGCAGGCATTCTTCATATCTCATTGACCAACGTGGATCCAACGCAAACACATGCTCTTCAATTTTCGTTGCGTGGAGAAAATTGGAAGAACATTCGCGCTGAAATCGTAACATCTCCCAAAGTAAATGAGTATAATACTTTCGAAGAACCGAATAAAATCACCGTCCAACCCTTCAAAAAAGTAAAGTTACAGGATAATAAAATAAGTACTGAAATCCCACCGCATTCGGTGATGATGCTCACAATTAATCCTTCTTAACAAGAATTTTCATTTCGTCCAATGAGTACAAAACGACTGACAGGTATTTTACTCGCCTGTCAGTCGTTTTTTTACCATTTTACCGAACAGCTTCCAACGTATTCACCAAATCCTGAATATCAGCCTCTTCTGTCAAATAATTCGTTATGCAAGCACGAATTGTCGGTTTTTTCTGAACACTATACACGGAAATCCATGCTTTCCCCTCACGAATAACCTTTTGAACGGTTTCATGTGGGTACGAATCTGCCACTTCCTCTACTGGCATAAAACAAGCGATAGGCAAAGGCGAATGATTTTTCAAAACCCATCCTTTTTCCTTTAATTTCTCTTTCAAGAAATCGCCTTTACGCATCTGCTCGTCCACCAACTCCTCCCATCCTTTCCAGCCGTAAAAAAGCCAAGATAAATACACCTTCAACCCAATAAATCGGCGCGACCATTGGATAGAATGCGCAAAAGGATCGATGATTTCTTCCGCCATTGTTTCTTTGGGCATATAATCTGCAAAAATCCGAAAAGTAGCCGATAGTATAGACGTATGCTTGGTGATAAACATGCCAGCACCCATAGGAACGGACAGCCATTTATGCGCATCAAACGTAATGGAATCGGCACGTTCAATGCCCTTTATGTACTTTTTGTGCGTTGCGCTCAATGCCAAAGCACCGCCATACGCGCCATCAGCGTGTAACCAAAGCTTATATTTTTGAGCAATATCCGCCAACCCGTCTATGGGGTCAATCGCACCTGTACCCGTAGCACCCATGCAAGCCACTAGCATACATGGATAAAAACCATTGGCGATATCAGCGATTATTTGCTCTTCAAGTGCAGAAATTGAAATTTGTGAAGCACTATTTGTAGCAATTTTCCGAACAAAGTCCAAACCAATACCCGTTACCATCGCTGCCCGCATCACAGAATGATGGCTTTCTTCTGAACAATACACGACAGGCTGTTTGTCAAGTTGACGAATTCCCGCATATCCAATCTTCGGAAAATGATAGGTTAATGCGCAAAGGACAGCTGTAAGATTGGCTTCTTGCCCACCGGATGTAAAATTTCCGTCAATCGAATGCGCTGCAAAGCCCATTTTCTGTCCGATTTGTTCGATCATAAATTGTTCTACTTCAGCAGCAAAAGGCGCATGACTCCACGCAGCCATTTGTGGATTATAGAGCGCAGTTAGGACATCGGCAAGAATACCAGCAAAACTTGCACGTGGGTTAAAAAGTCCAAAATAGGCCGGGTGCGATGTATGTACAAGGTACTTATTTAAACCAGTCAGTACGTGAAGTAGCGCTTCTTTGGGAGGTAAATTTTCTGTTTCAGTTGGCAATCGTACAAAATCACGAATTTCACTTTGTTGCAAAGGGGGTGCAACTGCTACATTTTTCGGATTGGCATAATGCTGTTCTAATTGAGGGATGAGCCATTCCCAAATTTCATTACGTAGTTGAGGAGATAAATCCATTTGCTTAGTGGTTGAAATGAAATAACAAAAAAGGCTATCGAGTGTATCGATAGCCTGTCAAGTTATGCGTTTTTATTAAAAATCGTGGTGTGTATCAGGAGATTTAACAGCTACTTTCTTGGGAGTAATGATTTTTGCCCACGAGAGTAATTTAATCACAGGGTAAGTTGGGTCAATTTCATACCATTTTTTGGCAAAATTGATAGACATCGGATGTTTGTGGTGATTATTTTGGAATAATTCACCCATCATCAAGAAATCCAAAACGAGTGAATTTTTTGATTCGTCGCGGTTATCAAAGTTTTGATATCCATATTTGTGTCCACTCCAATTCACGATAGCCCCATGGATTGGTCCCATCAAAAAGTGAATGGGAAGTAAGAAAAAGAATGCCCAGTGTATATCAAAATACATATAACCAACCACATAAAATGCAATGTAGCCAATTCCCCAAAGGATACGACTACCCCAAAAATCACCAATTTTATCGATGGTTTTCCATTCTGGGAAATCACGGTCGAAACGGTCTTCTACTTTTTGCTTATAATGCAAAACAGAATTATAAATATCTTTTGTTTTCCACATCATGGTGAAGATATTTTTGGTGTGATGCGGAGAATGTGGGTCGTGTTCGGTATCACTGAACGCATGATGCATTCGGTGTAAGACAGCATACGCACGCGGGTTTAGGTACGAAGAACCTTGCGAGATATAGGTCAATAGATAGAAGAATTTCTCCCAGAATTTGTTCATAGTGAACATTTTATGCGCAGAATAGCGATGTAGGAAAAAAGTTTGGCTGAAAAGGGACAAGTACCAGTGTCCGACGAAAAATGAGATTGCTGCAACCATTGGTGTACGTTGAATAAAAATAAAAAGTGTAAAAAGAGTAAAATACAAATGTGCCGAAAATCAATGAATTGAGAAAGCGTACTGAATAAGATTTGCCCCCATTTGAAGTGCTTCTCTTCTTTTTTCTGGCGGGTTATTGTGCACAGAGGCATCTTCCCAGCCATTTCCGAGGTCTGATTCGTACGAATAAAAACAAACTAACTTTCCTTTCCAAAACAATCCAAAGCCTTGGGGTGGCTTGTTATCGTGTTGATGGATTTTAGGTAAGCCTTTTTCAAACGTAAATTTTTGGCGATAAATAGGATGCGAGAAAGGTATTTCAACGAAAGAAAGCTCTGGAAAAACCTTTTTCATTTCCCGTCTGATAAATGGGTCAAGCCCGTAATTATCGTCCACATGCAGAAACCCACCAGCCAGTAAATAATTCCGTAAATTTCGAGCTTCTGACTCTGAAAAAAGGACATTTCCATGACCTGTCAAATAAACAAAAGGATAATTGAACAACTCGGAACTACCTACTTCTACGTGGTCTTCTTCAGCTAAAATAGAAGTTTTGAGTTGCTCATTACAAAACGCGATAAGATTGGGCAAAGCTGTTTTATTTGCGTACCAATCACCGCCACCACCGTACTTCACTTTCGCAATTTTCACACTCCCATTTGTTTGGGCATTGCCAACCGCAGTGAGTAAAAAAAAGAGAAAGAAAAGTCCTTTGTACTTCATATACTAATTTAAAATCGTCAATAAACTCGCCGCAACAACACCAGCTGTTTCTGTTCGTAGCCGAGAATTACCCATAAAAACATTTGTCCAACCGCATTGTTTGGCTAAATCTAGCTCAAAATCTGAAAAATCACCTTCTGGACCAATCAATATACATACTTTGTCAGACAACTGTGTATGTTCAATAGCTTCCGCAGAATCTGACAGATGGGCGATAAATCGGGTTTTCGCTACTTCTTTATTTTGTACAAATTCCTCAAAAGGTGTTATCTCATGAAGAATAGGTGCCCACGTTTGCAACGATTGTTTCATCGCAGAAACTGCGACTTTTTCAAGCCTTTCCATCTTTTGCACACGTCTTTCTGAGTGCTTCGTTTCCAAAAGCGTAATTTCTTGTACTCCCAATTCTACCGCTTTTTCAAGAAAATACGCCAATCTATCTGCATTCTTAGTGGGTGCTATCGCAATATGAACCCAACGTTTTTGCTTTCTAGGTACGATTTCTTCTTGCACGACTTCTACGCGACATGCCCTTGGATTAGGGTCGGTAATCCGACAAGTAAAAACGGAGCCTTGCCCATTCAATACCTGAATTTCATCTCCCTTTTTCTTTCTAAGTACTTTTACACAATGCTTGGAATCGTTTTCATCCAAGCATTGTGTTTTCAGTAATTGCGGTTCAAAAAATAATTGCATACTTCTAAATTACTCCTCTGAATCATCAGATAATTTGAAGCTATACAAAGTAGTATCCAATTGAATCGTTCCTTCGTTAAATTCTTCAATGAATTTCTCGATAACCTCCACCGTAATTTCAGGTACATTCAGACCTACATCTAAACCTACACCATACTCAAAATCTGTATCGACTTCAATGTATTCTGCCACTTTGATGGTTTCTTCTTCCTCCATTTCTTCGATGAGTTCTTCAATCAAAAGTTCAGCCTCTTCATTTACTTTGTAATCGGGAGTTCTTTGTTCAAGAGGTAAGAAATCTTTGTAAATGGCAGCTACTTTTTTCTCCGCAGCTTCATAAACCATACTGTTGTGATAAATTTGTAAGGTATTAATTACCGCATCGTAGATAACTTCACGGCCATCGTACATTCCAACAAACTGAATATGTGCCATTTCTCCCGTTTCAGAGAGTTCCATGTCTTCGTCTTCAACCAATACAAAGGAATTTCCTTCCTCCGCACATTCTTCTTTTAACATCTGAATTTCTTCAGGATCAAAACCTGCATTCATCTTTCTTTCTTTTAAAATAAACAATTATAAAAATTAACGTACATAAAGCAATTCACGGTACTTCACCAATGGCCAGTCTTCATCATCAATAACTAGCTCTAATTTATCCACCTCTACCCGGATTTTTTCCGAGTATTGTTTTACATCTGTTGAATAGACAGCCGCCATTTCTTCAATTTTAGGAAGATTATTGGCATATTTTCGCGCTTCCACAGATTGTTCTACCAACGTACTAATCGTGGCAACGCGGGAAGAGATTTCTTTAATGATTTGAATAACGGGCTCGGCTTCTTTTGTTAAACCCAAATCTATCAACGACTTAGCCGTTTGAACCAATCTTGTTTGGTATTTTATTGCTGTAGAAATAACATGGTTTTGCGCCAAATCACCGACGACACGAGATTCGATTTGAACTTTCTTGACATAATTTTCCAGTTCAATTTCGTACCTAGCTTCTATTTCACGCTGTGACAATACACCCATTTCTTCAAAAACGGCAATGTATTCTGGGCGTAAAAACGACTTGAGTGCCTCGGGCGTATTCCGGATATTGGATAAGCCACGTTTTGCCGCGTCGACTTCCCACTCTTTGGAATATCCATTTCCTTCGAATAAAATACTTTTTGACTCAGAAATATATCTTTTCAGAATTTTTACGACGATTCCTTCTTTTTTCGAATCATCAATCAAGCGTTCAGCATCGTATTCTTGTCTAAATTCTTTCAATTGTTTAGCCACAATCGTGTTTAAGACCATCATAGGATGAGCAGAATTGGCTGTACTTCCTACCGCCCGGAACTCAAATTTATTTCCTGTAAAAGCAAAAGGAGACGTTCTATTTCTGTCCGTATTGTCTAATAAAATCGACGGAATACGAGTTAATCCAAGTTTAAGATACGCATTTTCCCCTTTCGCGATACTCACAATTTCCTTATTTTCAATATCTTCCAAGACTTTCGTCATCAAGGTTCCTAAGAAAATCGACATGATGGCGGGAGGCGCTTCATTGGCACCCAAACGATATTCATTTCCGGCAGAGGCAATGGTTGCGCGAAGTAAATCTGCGTGGTCGTGCACTGCTTTGATAACATTTACGAGGAACGTTACGAAACGCAATGATTCTTTGGGTTTCGTGCTTGGTGCTAATAAATTAACCCCGGTATCGGTAATCATTGACCAGTTATTGTGCTTTCCACTACCGTTGATACCTGCAAACGGTTTCTCATGGAAAAGTACTTCAAATTGATGCTTTTTGGCGATTTTTTTCATCAAATCCATGAGAAGGATGTTGTGATCACAGGCAAGATTGACCTCCTCAAATGTGGGTGCTACCTCAAATTGAGCAGGTGCAACCTCATTATGACGTGTTCTCACCGGGATTCCGAGGCGAAGCGCTTCTATTTCAAAATCCACCATAAATGCATTTACGCGTGGTGCGATTGTTCCGAAATAATGGTCATCCAACTGTTGGCCTTTGGCAGGTGAATGCCCGAAAACAGTTCTTCCAGACATAACTAAATCAGGTCTCGCTTGGAACAATGCCTTGTCTATGAGAAAATATTCTTGCTCACAGCCCAAAGAAACACTTACCTTTTCAACGTGTCTATCAAAAATAGTGGCAACTGACGTCGCTGCTTTATCCAAAGCAACAATAGAGCGAAGAAGTGGCGTTTTGGTATCGAGCACCTCACCCGTATAAGAAATATAGACCGAAGGAATACAAAGCGTACCCGTTCCAGCTTCGTTGAACATGATGAACGCGGGCGATGTCATATCCCAAGCGGTATAACCACGCGCCTCAAACGTTTCCCGAATACCGCCACTTGGGAAAGACGAAGCATCCGGTTCTTGTTGAACCAACGATGAACCCTTGAACACCTCAATCGCTTTGCCTTCAATCGTAATATCAAAAAAAGCATCGTGTTTTTCAGCAGAACCTCCCGTAAGTGGCTGGAACCAGTGCGTATAGTGCGTTGCCCCTTTTGAAACCGCCCATTCCCGCATGGCTGTCGCAATTTCGTCGGCTACTTTCCCTTGAATACTCTCTCCAGTTTTTAAGGCTGCTTGAAATGCACGAAAAATATCGGGTGCTAACCGATCACTCATAACTTCATTTGTAAATACATATTCACCAAAATATTCGGTGACTTTACTCGAAGGAAGGTTTACTTTGTAGGGTAAACGTTGCTGGGCCATCTCTACAGCCTTATGTCTGATAACTGCCATTGGTATGTAAATGAATAAATGTTTGCTTCAAGAACTAACAAGTGATGATACGTTCGCTACCTACTGATTTATTTAAATCCTAGTATATTTGTAGTTAAACCACTTGCCAAACTGAAAACAGTGAAAAACAATGCTGTATTTCCAACCACTTTCATGGTCAAAAATACGTCATTATATCTGTTTAGAAAAATAATTAATGAATATGAAACAACGAATTCAATTTATCATTGTGTACTTTGCCTTCTGGGTAATATTCTTTTTATCTGCGCGATTCATTTTTTTAAGTTACCATATTGAAGACACCAAACTTCTCACCTTAGAACAACTTTGGGGAATCTTCACGAAGGGAGTTCGCATGGATTTATCCATGGCAGGATATCTATGTATTGTTCCTTATTTATTTGTTGCTTTTAGTAATTTCCTCAAAAAAGGTCTCTTCGAAGGGCTAATTTTTAGCTATACGTTTCTCTCCGTTTTTATTGTAACCTTTGCTATCGTTACAGACCTAGAAGTATTTAATGTGTGGGGAAACCGATTAGACTTAACACCCATCTATTATCTTTCTTCTACAAAAGAGGCATTTGCTTCTGCCAAGGCGTCTCCTATTTTACCCCTTTTTCTTTCTTTTATCTCCCTGATTATTATCTCTTTTTATATTGTTTATCGTATTCTGGCTGAACGTATTTACGGATGGAATTACATTAAAAACTGGCCATTTATGGGTATAATATTTGGTGCAACTGTTTTACTGTACATACCTATACGTGGTGGAATCAAGTCGGAAAAGTTGACCCCTTCCTCCGTTTACTTTTCAAAAAATAACTTTGCCAATATTGCTGCGATAAATCCGACATGGAATTTTTTATACGCTATAACTCATTCCGCGATAAAAATCAATCCATATACCTATTTACCTAAAGAAGAATTACAAGCTGCGCTAAAAGGATTATTCAATTCATCGGGTCAACAAATTCCACTCATTAAGAAAAATAAACCCAATATTTTGATTTTGATTCAAGATATTCCAACTGGAGTTGAAAATGTAGAGCGTTTGTTTTCGCAAATTGATAAACCTTACGTTTCTTTTCCGAATATGTATGCAAGTGGAGATCAGGCTGAAGAGGGCCTTGTGGCACTTCTCAGTGGTTTTCCTGCATTAGCTCAAAACCAAATATTAGAAGACCCACAAAAAATCACCAAACTCCCCTATTTATCCCGCATATTTTTTGAAAAAGGATACGGAACAGAATTTTACAGTTTGAGTCCGATTCGAAGAACATCGATTTTAAAACCCTACTTAATGGCAGGAAGTTTTACCAAAATCATTGATAAAAATGACTTTCCGACCGAGATGGGAGTCCGTTCAGTCACCTCCGATGTATTGTTATTTGACCAATTTCTTGTAGAACATGCGATGATTAAAAGTCAGCCGTTTTTTGCTACTATTTTACTCCATTCGGCAGAAAAACCGACGCTTACAGTAAATCAGGTTCAAGAGAAAAAGGCAAGTTCACAAACCAATTCAGAGGAATTAGTAGCATTTTTAACAAAGGCAGCACAAAGCAACTGGTGGAACGAGACGTTGGTCATCTTAGTCCCAGCTACTTCTTTAGGACAAAGCGCGTCTGGTTCTGCTTTGGAAGCGATGCGAAGCCCCATGTATTGGACAGGTGGCGCGCTTGAGCCAAAAACGAAGACAATCTCGGCCATACATTCTCAAGTAGATTTTCCTACTATTTTGTTAAGCCAACTTAAAATGAAAGGTGCGGCAGCACAGTTCAAATGGGGAAAAAATAGCACCCAAACGCAAACACCTGGCTGGGCATTTTTCAATTTGGAAGATGGAATGGGCATCATCAAACCAGCCGGCTATTGGCTATACAACGTAGAAAAAAAGGAACGGGTGTTTCAGTCCAAAGGAATTGAGCGAAAAGACAGACAGCAAGGATTGGCGATTCAACAAAAGTTACAACAAACCTTTATTGACTTGTAACACCTGTTCATCTTGGAAGAATTACTTTTAAGTGTATTGAAAAAACGAGGAGACAGTGCCTCGTTTTTTTATTGTTTAATCTTGAAAAAATACAAAATCTTATTTTTCAAGATTCACCCATTAGACATTGTTAAATGGGACGTAAAGCAAAAAAAAATAAAAATTACGCCAAATGAGGTATTATGAAAATTAGAAAATGATCGAAAAAATGAAAATTAACCAAAAAAAGCTATCAAAAATGGGAAAGTGAATGGAATAAATTCAGAATTTTCAAATAAATTATTGTACAATTTCAACAATTTAGAATAAAACATAACATTTTTTTAATTCTAAGTAATTTTATATTGCAAATGCTTCTATATTTGCAATCATATTTCCTCGTCTAATAATCGACCATTCTTAATTTTATACTATCATGGCAAAAGCTAAACTTGAGTACATCTGGCTAGACGGTTACAAACCAACTCAAAGCCTAAGAAGCAAAACCAAAATTGAAAATAACTTTTCTGGAAAGTTAGAAGACTGTGATTTATGGTCTTTCGATGGCTCTTCAACAGAGCAAGCAGAGGGTGGTTCTTCTGACTGTATCTTAAAGCCTGTATTCATCTGCGCTGACCCACAACGCAAAAATGGGTATTTAGTAATGTGTGAAGTTTTGAACTCAGATGGCACTCCACATGAATCAAATGGTAGAGCGACAATTGAGGATGATGATAATGACTTTTGGTTTGGATTTGAGCAAGAATACTTCCTTTGGGATCCTGAAACAAACAAGCCACTTGGTTTCCCAGCAAACGGATACCCAGCGCCACAAGGGCCATACTATTGCTCAGTAGGTGCTAAGAATGCCTACGGACGTGAAATCGTTGAAGAGCATTTAGATGCTTGTTTGGAAGCAGGTCTAAACGTAGAAGGTATCAACGCAGAAGTAGCTGCCGGACAATGGGAGTTCCAAATTTTTGCTAAAGGTGCTGCAGAAGCGGGAGACCAAATTTGGGTTGCTCGTTACTTACTTGAAAGAATCGGCGAAAAATACAACGTAGCTATCAACTATCACTGTAAGCCACTCGGCAATACAGACTGGAATGGTTCTGGTATGCACGCTAACTTCTCGAACACAACATTAAGAACTTGTGGTGATAAATCTACATACGAGAAAATCTGTGAAGCCTTCCGTCCAGTAGTGAAAGAGCACATTGCCGTTTACGGTGCTGATAATCACTTACGTTTAACAGGAAAGCACGAAACACAATCTATCGACCAATTCTCTTACGGTGTTTCTGATAGAGGTGCCTCTATCCGTATTCCGATTGCAGCAGTGCAAAAAGGATGGAAAGGATGGTTGGAAGACAGACGTCCGAACTCGGCAGCAGATCCTTACAAAGTTGCTGCGCGTATCATCAAAACAGTAAAAACAGCGAAGATTTAATCTTAGCAAACTATATTAATGGCCCCAACTACATTGTAGTTGGGGCTTTTTATTTGTAATTTTGCAGGCAAATTACACGATATAAATGCCCATCAGACGAGGCAAATGGATATGAAAAAAGTCGCTTTTTATACACTGGGTTGCAAACTAAACTACTCTGAGACATCTACCATCGGTCGAATGTTCGAAGAAAAAGGGTTTAAAAAAGTCTCATTTGATGATACTCCAGACATTTTTGTCATCAATACTTGTTCCGTAACCGACCATGCAGATAAAAAATGTAAAAAAATTGTCAGAGAAGCGAATAAAATAAACCCAAACGGGTATGTAGCCATTATTGGTTGCTATGCCCAATTAAAACCTCAGGAAATTGCAGAAATTGAAGGGGTAGACGCCGTATTGGGTGCAGCAGAAAAATTCAGAATTGTTGACTTATTGGGTACATTTGAAAAAAATACATCCTCTGTTACTCCATCCAAAGCTAGTATTTTTGCTTCTTCTATTGAGCAACCCCTTGATTATCATACATCTTACTC
>CAYNRA010000042.1:19381-25731 GCA_964399465.1 uncultured Cytophagales bacterium | reverse complement strand
GTGCTTGAAGAAGTGTTTTTCTGTCCAATTTCGAACCAATCTTGGCTAAATTGGGACCAACATTTGCCACACCATTTTCTCCGATTGAATGACATCTAGCACACTGTCCAGTCGAATTATAATTGAAATAATCCCGACCCTTCCAAGCGATTCCTCCAAATTGGAGGCCTTCTTCTTCCGTATCTGCATCCGAAGGTTTGGACATTTCCCATGCAGATTTCAAATCTGTTAAACCTGAGTTATCGAGAGCATCACTGACATCCAACCAGAGCTCTTTTTCTAATTTTTGTTGCAATCGCGCCTCAATCAGATTTTGAAAAATGACACGTGTATTATCTGCCGGCATTGTACCCAATACTTGCATTAATCGTTGTTTTTCTCTCAAACTCCCTTTTCCTAAAATGGGAGAAACAATCGTAGGAAGTTGTTCTTTTGAAACTGTTAATTGGCTCAGTAATCCAATGGAACTCGTTCTCACATTTGCATCACCTGATGACATCCCTTGCGTAATAAGCGGCTCAATGTGTCTATAATTCAATTGTGCTAATGCTTGCAATACAGCAATTTGCACAGAAGGTTCACTCGTTTGCTCAAAAATAACTTGTAATTCATCGGTAAAATCAACCAGTTGTAAATGACTTATCATTTGTGCAAAAGCGACCAATGAGGTTGAGTTTTTTGTATTCAATAAAGTCGGAATAATAGGAACAATGCGCGCACGTACCCAATTTTCATCCCGTTTAACACTCCCCCTGTACCTTCCATCTACCCTATCTAATACAGATGGATTTGCCCATGTTCCAAGTGCAGCAATGGCTTCTGCTTTGATGGACTCTGGTATGGATTCACGTTGAACAAATGAAATTAAATTCCCTAGTTCCTCTTCGCCACCCACACGCAAAGCAGCACTTATAGCTCTTCTTAAAAGTGGTTCTGATTTGAATTTATCATGTGTTAAAATTTGGGCTAAATCAGGTAAAGAAGCTGGAATAGACGTGTCATCATGAATGGCACGTGCAGCTTCCGTCACAATATATTCGTCGCTATCTCTCAAGAACACACTTATTTTTGGACTTTTTAGCCGTCTAAGCACCAATACCCCCGCTGTACGCATAGATTTCAATGCATGTGTAGCTAAAGCTAAAGCATCATCTTCCGCACCAATTCGACTCAATGCCAAAACACCTGCATGACGCAAATAAACATCGTTATCATCGTTTTTCTCAAGCATCTTTACAATTGACTCAGTCGCTTTTTTTGACCCAATTCGTCCGAGTGCTTCTGCCGCATAAAATTGTATCCTTGGATTGGTTGAAGTCAAAAGAGACAGTAATTTATCTGTAGCATTTTTCAATCTAGCATCTCCAATCGTTTTAGCAGCTTGAGCAACAATTTCATCATCTTCATTTGATAAACATGAAAATAATATCTCTTCTACTTTTTCACCTCTTCTAGCCAATTGTCCCAAGCCCCAAATAGCATGAATTTTCGCTAATTGGTTGGAAGAATTCAGTAAAATATCTTGAAAAATCGAAATCGATTTTGTACCTCTCTCAACAAGTTCAAATTGGGCTTTTTGCCGAATTCGCATGTCAGAGTATGCCAGCAATTGCTTTAAATCTGTCAATGTTTGCTTTCTGTAAGCCAATTGCATGAGCCTTTGTGTTTCTATTCGCTCGTTGAAAAGGTCTTGCTTGTCGTCGGCAACATCTATTTTCCAAACCCGACCTGCATCTTTGGCATTCCAACCTGTTATCCAGTCTGCCACATAAAGTGCTCCATCTGGACCAAATTTAATGCCCGTTGGTAAAATTCCACTCAGCATATCTTTCTCTGAGTCAAGTACAAAAGAAGCTCCCTTTTGTTTGAGGCCAAATGACCAAATATGTGATCCACCACCGTAACCAACAAATTCGACAAGAAAAAATTTATTCAACCACTCTTTACCAAGAGCCGTTCCAGGATTAAACTGCATACCCGTCGGGCCGTTGTGGTAATTCATGATAGGAGGAATGATATAGGCGGCTTGACCATCCCAGCGTGGAACATACAGTTTCTCATCCATCCATACTTTGTACGCATTATTTTTAGCATCCGTGTATTTTCCATATTGCCAGTTCGAGCGCCAACCTGCATCTGAGCCCTCCACCAAATGAACCAACCGTTCACTCTCTCCTGGATGATCTCCATCGTTATCAGATGAAATGATATTTCCGTATTGATCAAATACAAATTCATGTGTATTTCTTAAACCGGAGGCAAATACTTCTAAATCTGTTCCATCTGGATTGCAACGAACAATCATCCCCTCGTTTGGTAATGCTATTTTTCTACCATCCACGGTTGTAATTTCGGCACCAATATCTCCTATTCCCCAATAAATCCGACCATCTGGGCCTTCTATAATACCAGACATTCCGTGTCCACCGAAACCAATATGTACACCAAAGCCCGAAGCAATGACTTGTTTTTTATCCCATTTTCCATCCCCGTTTGAATCTTGAAGTCGCCAAATATCTGGAGCAACAGAAATAAAAGCATCTCTTTCACGCACGAGTAGGCCTAGTGCTACATCTGTAATTTCCTCGTTAAAATCCGACAAAATTCGGGTAGAAACATCAGCATAGCCGTCTTTATTTCTATCCTGAATACGCCAAACTTCTTCTTTTTGTACAGTAAGGTCGCGCCAATCGTGAGAGCCATCTTCATTCAAATCTGGGAACCATGTATTTTCAGCACTTTTTTCAGGTGCGAATGTTTTTCGTAAGAAGGCTCTTCTATCATCAACCGTCTGAAAGCCAATGGATTCCGTCATCCAATTTTGATAGCCACGGATATCAAACTCAGATTTTTTTTCACGGTTTGTACGAGTTAGATACACTGTTCCATCGTCTGTGATTGACATGGCAATCGGGTCTGGAGCGAGAGAATCTGATGCCCATAGATTTATCTTGAGTCCATCGGCTAATTTTATGGGGATTTTGGCACGTGCTTCTTCGTCTTTTAGTTGCATGGAAGCCGCACCTTGCTCAATAGTCAATGTAGAACGATCAGACTTGATACTAACGCAAGAAAGAACTAAAGAAGAAACCACAGCTAAATAGCTGGTAGGGAGTGTAGGTAAATGAAATTTCATAGAGTTTGGTTGAATAAGTATCAACCAAACTTACAAAGTTTTTATGGCTAAACAAATCTAGATTGTAACATCAACATATAAAAAAAGGCTTTCTCGAGATGAGAAAGCCTTTTTTTGGGAAGGACTATTTCTTAGTTAAAGATATAACGAAGACCTAGTTGTGCTTGCCATAGTGAACCTGTTGAAATGCTTGGTACAAAGCTATCTCTCAACAATTGTGTTTGACCATCAATTTGTTGCGTAGCCATTCTGTACTGAGGAACACCTGCAGCATTTACACCCGCAGCTGATAACGGCTGCTGGTTTGCTGTATTTGTGAATACTCCCCATTTGTTATTCAACATATTTGCGAAGTTTGTGATATCCGCACGAACTTGAAGTGTATGACGGTTTGCACCGGCTTTCAAGTAAAATTCTTGTACGATACCTAAGTCAATGCTGTTATAGAACGGAAGTCTAGCACCGTTTCTCTCCGCATATCCTCCACGGATTGTGCTCAAATAAGGATCTTGATTGATGAATGCATCAAAAGCTGCTTGTTGCTCTGCAACTGAGAATGTTTTTCCACCTGTTGTTAATGGTAAGAATATCAAATCAGATGCTTTATTTGGAACATACAGAAGATCATTGTTAAAGATTCCGTCTTGGTTCATGTCACCTGCATATCTGTAAGAGTAACGACTCAAGTTACGACCCTCATAAAACATGCTGATTTGTGTAGAACCACCAAACTCTCCACCATAGTTGAACTTATAGCTTGCAGATGCGATAACACGATTTCTTACATCGTTATTTGAGAATGCTAAATCAGGGAAGTTATTTCCTCTAACTGTGGCATTACCTGTGTAAGAACCTGCAGCAATTGAACCTGCACTTGTCAAGTCTTTTGCTTCAGCGAATGTATAAGCAGCCATTGCATAAAATCCATTCGTAAACGGTTTCTCTAACTTAGCAGTAGCAGAGTACGAATAGCCTTGGTTTGTTGACTTCAATACAATATTGTTTGTAATGTTGTTGTTCAAACGGTTTGCAGCTGCATTACCTGCATATCTTGGTCTGTTGTCAGGACCATTGAATGTTGCTGTAATTTCTTTCTGGTTCGCGTTGATATAATAAACTGCGTTGATATTTTGGTTGAAAATAAATTCTCCCGTTGCAATAATACCACCAGGAAGTTTCACGTCAGCTGCGATGTTTGTTTTCCAAACTTGTGGGAACTTGTAGTTCTCATCTGCTACCGCGATATCAAATGTTGAAGCAGCGTAAGGATCAGCAGTTGCTGGGCGGAAACGTGAAGGATCTAATGTAAATGGAATACTTGCGGCATTCGCATTTCTCAAATCTGTGAATCCAGAAAGAATACCATTATTACCAATTTGGTTTGACAACCAAACAAATGGAGGACGACCTGTGAAGATACCCGAACCACCACGAACTTGGATAGTCTTATCTCCTTTCACATCATAGTTAAATCCTAATCTTGGTGACCAAAGTGGATTTCCTGAAGGTAAAACGCCTGTATTGTATTTGGCAGGTTGACCATTTTCATCTCTGAAAGTTAAACCAGTCACTACAGTGTTTTCTAATGCAGTTTGCTCAACGAATGGAATATCTACACGTAGACCCAAAGACAACTTCAATTTTGTAGAAGCTTGGAACTCATCTTGTAGATAGATACCAGGCGTTGTTGCTTTCATTGTTTGCAAAGGCGGTGCAGCACCACCAGCAAAGTCAAAACGATACTGGAAGATAGAAGGTGAAGCTCCTACAGCTGGATTATTTGGATTTGCAAGGTATGCATCTGTTGCTGCGAAGAAATCATTCAAGCTATTATAAACATATACTCCATTAGAAGCAGCATAAAATGAGTTATTGGATACAAAACGCTCCAAAGCAACACCCGCTGTCACAGTGTGTTTTCCAGCAAAATACGTCAAGTTATCAAATAACTGGAACGTATTATAGTTCAATAAGTTATTTGGTGTGAATGGGTCAAAACCAGCAGAAATATACGTCCTGTTGTTACCATCTAGGATATCGATGGTTGGGAATAAACCATTTCCTCCCATGTACGCTCTATCTTCGTTATTTACGGTATAACCAACTATTAAATTATTGGCTAATTTATTACTTAAAGTAGAGTTTAATTCAGCAATTGTTGATGAAAGATCTTCATTCAAAATATAACCTGAATTCAAATAAGACATTGAGTTTGCACTGTTCGTCCGGCTACCAAAACCAGCCGAAGATGAGTTAGAGATTGGATTGTCTGAACCACCATCCAATAAAGAGTAACGAATATTGAATTTGTGTTTATCGTTGATGTTCCAGTCAACACGCGCTAAAAACTTGTTACCAACTGTATTGAAGTTGAAGTTTTCGTAAGGTCCTGTTACAAAACCTAATTGACCCATACGCTCAGAAACTCTATCAAGATCAGAAGCCAAAACGCGTGTTACATTTGAACCTGATTGTCCTCTATTAGCTAGCCAAGTTGTACCAGGTGAAGTAATTGTTTCAAATTCACCATTTGCGAAGAAGAACAATTTATCTTTGATGATTGGACCACCTACACGGAAACCTTGTACTTGCTTATTGAACTCAGAAATGAAAACGTCTTCGCCATTTGCTTTACGACCAATGAAAGCCTTGCTATCATTTCTCATCAATGTGAAGATCGAACCTTGGAATTGGTTTGTACCTGAGCGTGTTACTGCATTCACACCTGCACCAGTAAAACCTGTTTGACGAACATCAAATGGAGCCACGTTTACTTGAACTTCTTCAATAGCGTCCAATGAAATTGGAGCGATACCCGTTCTTGCACCTGGTTGGTCACCCAAACCAAAACCGTTGTTGAAAACCGCACCATCGATTGTGATATTGTTCAAACGGCTATCTTGACCTGAAAACGAACGACCGTTTCCTTGTGGAGTTAAACGAGTAAAATCATTGATTGTACGACCAATTGTTGGTAGAGCGTTGATTGCTTCTTTTCCAACGGTGGTAGCAGCACCTGTTCTGTTTGAGCTAAAAATGTCTGATTTACTAGACTTAACAACAACTTCTGTTAAAGTTGTTCCTTCATCCGTAAGAGAAAAATCAACGTTTGCAGTAGAACCTAAGTTTGCAATAATGCCACTTTTAGATTGATCTTGGAAACCAATAAAAGTAACTTTAAAAACCTCCAAGCAAGGTTTCTGAAAATACTGTG
>CAYNRA010000042.1:0-19371 GCA_964399465.1 uncultured Cytophagales bacterium | reverse complement strand
GTAACTTTAACTTCATACGGACCACCGACACGAACGCCCGGTAAAAAAAAACGGCCATTTACATCTGTAACTGTGCCGTACTTAGATCCTGAAGGAGTGTGAACTGCAACTACCGTTGCGCCTGGAAGTACTTCATTTTTACTGTCTGTTACACGACCACTAATAGCGGAAGAAGTAACCTGAGCAATTGAAGAGTAAGCAAAAAGCATAACCGCAACTAGCGTAGAGGCTAGTCGTAAAAGCGTAAACTTTTTTGACATAACTTGAAATGATTTGGTGATTTTGTGATAGAAATATAAATCCATAACTGGTTTATAGTTTGCGGTGCAAAATTGTGGATAATTTTTTCCCAAAAAAAACACTAAATCACTTTTTATGAGTGATTTAGTGTTTTAAATTAAAAAAAGTCAATCCTGTCTTGAAATTTCACAATTTATAAAATTATCAAATTGTAAACTCTCTCAAATTAGACTTATTTCAAAATACTATGTCCCAATTTATCCCGCTTCGTCTGTAAGTATTTTTCGTTGTGTGGATTAGCTTCAATTTCTATTTTTAAACACTCCACTATCTCCAATCCATAGCCAATCAATCCAGCTCTCTTTTTTGGGTTATTGGACATCAAACGAATCTTAGAAATATTCAAATCTCGGAGAATTTGTGCACCAACTCCGTAATCTCTCTCATCAGCCCCAAATCCAAGTTCGATATTTGCTTCCACAGTATCACGCCCCTGCTCTTGTAATTTATATGCTTTTAGCTTATTCAATAAACCAATTCCTCTACCTTCTTGATTCATGTATACAATGACTCCTTTGCCTTCCTTTTCTATCATTTCCATCGACTTGTGTAGCTGAGGGCCACAGTCACAACGACAGGATCCAAAAATATCCCCCGTTACACATGAAGAATGTACACGAACCATAACAGGTTCATTTTCTTTCCAACTCCCTTTTATCAAGGCTAGATGAAGCTGGTTATTTGTTAATTGGCGATATGCAATCAAATCAAAATTCCCAAACTCTGTGGGCATTTCTACTCCAATTTCACGCTTTATCAGTGATTCCTTTTCCAAACGGTAAGCAATCAAATCTTTTATACTGATGAGTTTCAAACCAAACTTATCTGCGATAACCTTCAATTCTGGTAGTCTAGCCATGGTACCATCTTCATTCAATATTTCAATGAGTACACCTACAGGTGCTAAACCTGCCAAACGCGCTAAGTCAACCGATGCTTCAGTATGACCTGCTCGACGTAGAACGCCTCCCTTTTTTGCTTTCAATGGAAAAATATGACCAGGACGTCCTAAATCAGTCGCTTTTGTTTCTGGATTAACCAATGCTTTGAGCGTTTTTGCACGGTCAGATGCTGAAATCCCCGTAGTGCAACCATGTCCTAATAAATCAACAGATACAGTAAAAGCCGTTTCATATTCCGCCGTATTTTTTCCTACCATCATATCTAGCCCAAGTTCATCACAACGCTCTGCAGTCAAAGGAGCACACATCAGCCCCCTGCCCTCTTTTACCATAAAATTGACCATTTCTGGCGTTATCAACTCAGCAGCACACACGAAATCTCCTTCGTTTTCTCTATCCTCATCATCAACGACAACAATAATCTTACCTTTTTTAATATCTTCAACAGCTTCCTCTACACTATCTAACTTAATATCATTCATATATTTATTTGCTTTTGTTTCAATGTTTGTTGCTTTTCGCAAAGATACGCCTAAATTTTAGTCAAGCCGAATGACACTCCTAATTTGTACCTTTTATATACCAACAAAAATTAAATAAATTTGTAGTATGTTTTCTAAAAAAAGTTTGACAGCAACTTATTTTATCAATATTTACCACCTAAATTCGTTTAAATTGGCATATTCTTGGATATTTGCAGTACAGATATCTAACCAAATCTTTCTTAGTTCATTTACATGAAGAAGATATATTATCACACACTTGCTTTCTTATCCTTATTTTTCGATTTCTCTGTTCAAGCGCAAAAACCAAATATCTGCATTACCCAACCTGCTGGTGTTATTCTTGAGACAACCGGACTTACTCTATCCGCTGCTAATAACCCAACACACGGATGTAAGGACTTTGGGCAATTTATTACAATAAATGCATTAGATGTTTCATCTGATCCATCTTTAACTTTCCTTTTTGATGCACAACAAAATGCAACCATCAGTGACATTAAAGAAAGTTCTCAGTCTAAATCGCTTGATACACATGGAGAAATTTGGGTAATTAGTAAAAGACCTAACCCAAGTGCTTCTGGTGGACACATTATAAAATGTGCTTCCATCGAAATTATAGAAACCAAAAGACCAAACTTTGAATTTGCAATTTGTGGTGATCTTAGTTCAGGAGGTAATGCAGTAGTTACTCTAAATACCCCAACTAATTCAGAAGTAAATATCATTCATCGAATACAGTCTATTCCTGTCTTTGGAAATCATCCAAGTAATGTCTTAAATTCATTCACTGAAGAAGAGCTTGCCAAAAACGGGAATAAAAGATATGTCCAATTAAATATTACACAGTCAGAACCAATTATCGTCCCTATTATTTCTACTTTTTTTTCTAAAAAAAATCCATTATTCACATGTAACGGAAGTTGGAGAGATTACATTGCTTCACCTGCTCAAAAGCCTATTCGTATAACTGAACTTGCAACAAGTAATGATAAGAAAACAGTTACTCTAAAATTAGAGCACCAAAAACAAAAAACTCCTTTTAAAATTGATTACAGAGCTTCCAATGAAACTTCATACCAATTATACGATGAATATTCGTCTCCTACAGTAGTTTTTTCAATCCCTGGAGACCCGATACCTCAAACATTAAATCTTGATAAAGTTTCGCTTGATGTTAACAAACAATATTGTTTCTATGCTTGGGAAGCAAATGCTTGTGCACTTGGGAGTGTACCATCTCCTCCAATAAAGTCAAATGAAGTTTGTAGTATTCATTTAAAAACAAATTTTTTATCTGGGAATAAAAATCAATATCGACTTCGACATGAGTGGAATGTAAGTACAACAAATACATCAAAAATAATTTCTACAGAAATACTAAACCTAAATGATAAATTTGGCAGCCCAGTATTTCCCTCATCTACCACTTTTAAAGAATCTAATTTCCCGGCGAATTGTGCAGACCCGAACACATCACAAATTTCACAAAAGCTATTTGAATCCACCTCTGTTGGAGAGACCTTTGATGTAACAATATTATCAAACGCAATCCCATTAGATGATATTCGCATACCAGTTCCTACCTCACCACTCTTGGTTTCTTTTGCACAAAACGGTGCACCAGAAATTGATATAACCATCTTGGATATACCAGTAAACAATCTGTATGAAATTCAATATAATACCGATGAATCCGCCACTTATATTTCTCTAGGCGAATCAAACTCGATTAGCCAAAAACATAAGGACTTAACCAAGCCAACAGCTCAATATTGTTATTCTTATACCAAAAAAATCTGTAATCAAATATCTGACCCAAGTGATAATTTCTGCACCATTAAAAGTGAACTACAAACAGAAGGATATCTCATGAACTGGACAAATTTTCAACCCAAACCTACTTCTTTACCCTTGTTTTATGATATTGAATGGACAGATGCTGAAAAAGACGCAACTTTCAGTACTCCTATTTCTTTTGGCTCGCCAACACAAGATTTAGAAGCAGACTTGGAATCTATTTTATTAAACAACCCAGATGTAAATACGGCTCTTGTACGTGTATTCACTAGACAAGCACCAAGTTTAGCAGGAAATAGTGGTATATCCTACAGTTATCCAGTTACTCTTGTCCGCCCACTAGCTTTGTTTTTCCCGAATGCATTCACACCCAATAATGATGGCGTAAATGATATTTTCAAATCGGCTAGCCGCATAAGACAAAAAGCAGAACTACTAATATTTAATCGACTTGGACACCTCATTTTTCAAACTCAAGATGTTAATTTAGGATGGGATGGGTTAAACCTACAAGGCAAAAAAGTCGATAATGGTATGTATACCTACCTGATTCGTGTTTCAAATACAAATGGTACTATACAAACCCAACAAGGCTCATTCTTAGTATTATATTAATTTTCACACAAAAAATAAAAATCGAATATGTTTGATATGTTAGGCATGATGGGTAAAGTAAAAGAAATGCAAACGAAAATGCAGGAAGCCCAAAATCAATTACTACAAGTAGAAGCGACAGGTGAAGCTGGAGCAGGAATGGTACAAGTTATTGTTAATGGAAAAAAACAAATTAAGTCTATCCAGATTGACCCTTCCCTTGTCGATGCATCGCAACTTTCTATCTTACAGGATTTGTTGGTTGCAGCCATCAATAAAGCACAAGAAAATGCAGAAGATGTCGCCAAAGAACACCTAGCAAAAGCAACAGAAGGATTGCTACCATCTATTCCAGGAATGGACTTAGGCAGCTTATTCAATAAATAAAATGGCAGCAATCGTAATTCTTAACTATAACGGTGCTACTTATCTGAATGAATTCTTACCTACTGTTATTTCATACAGCAAAGGACACTCTATATATGTGGCAGATAATGCTTCTACAGATACGTCATTAGAAGTACTATCCACCTTCGGAAAATCTATCGTTGTTATTTCCTTAGCTAAAAATGTTGGTTTTGCTGAAGGTTACAACCAAGCATTAAGCCACATTGTTGAAGAGGAAATCATTCTTCTGAACTCAGACGTCCAGGTAACAGAAAATTGGATCGACCCTTGTCTTGACCGATTAAATAGTAGTCCAAATATAGTTGCTGTACAACCTAAGATCAAAAGTTTTCATAACCCAAGTGAATTTGAGTATGCTGGCGCCGCAGGTGGAAGTATCGATTTTTTAGGTTATCCTTTCTGCAGAGGACGCATTTTTGATGTTTGTGAAAAAGATGAAAATCAGTACGATGATGCTTTACCTATTTTTTGGGCAACGGGTGCTTGTATGTTCATTAAGAAAAATGCCTTTCAAGAAATTGGTGGCTTCGATGGGTTATTTTTTGCACATATGGAAGAAATTGACCTTTGTTGGAGATGGCAAAGAGCTGGTTTTTCAATTTACTTTGAACCCAAAAGTACAATTTATCATGTGGGTGGAGGGACTTTATCTGTTGACAACCCATTTAAAACATATCTGAATTTTAGGAACAATTTAGCTATGTTATATAAAAATTTGGCAATTCATGCACTTGTACCTATCATTTTTGCCCGTTTGTGTCTTGATGGAATAGCTGGGATTCGACTCCTTTTGCAAGGTAAACCTAAACTCACTTGGGCCATTATTCAAGCCCATGGAGGATTTTATAAAATGCTACCTTCATTAAAAAGACACGGAAATTACCATATAAAACTTTCTACAATGTATCCAAAAAGTATTTTGTGGGACTTTTTTGGTTTGAAAAAAAAGACATTTAATCAACTAAAATGGAAATGAAAGTTATTGGAATAACTGGCGGAATTGGCTCTGGTAAATCAGTGGTAGCTTCTATTCTTTCACACCTTGGAGTGCCTGTTTATTATGCAGACAAAGAAGCTAAAAGACTCATACATGAAGATCAAGACTTGAAAGCACAGATCATTGAATTACTAGGTGAAGAAGCCTATAATGACTCTGGTGAGTATCAAAAAAAATGGGTGGCAGAAAAGATTTTTGCACGCCCAGTTCTTAAAGAGGCTTTAAATAAACTCGTTCATCCACTCGTATATATAGATTTTGAAAATTGGAAAAAAAACCAAATTCATTCTCCGATAGTCGCAAAAGAAGCTGCTATTTTTTATGAAGTGAAGGGATACGATGCCATTATCTATGTATTTGCTCCTGAGCAAGTAAGACTCGAACGTTTGCAACATAGAGACGCATTCCGCCCTCTCGAGGTGACAAAAGAAATAATTAAACAGCAACAAACAGATGCTGAATTCAGAAGAATAGCTACCCATGTTTTAGTAAATGATAATAAATCATTACTTATTCCACCTATTTTAAAGTTATGGGAAAGTTTACAAATGGGCTAATACTATTGCTTCTATTCCAGTTTTTATTCGCAAGTGCTTATGCATACATAGATGAACTTAAACCAGACTCTGCAAGAAAAATTCATTTCTATGTAGGTTATCAAGGTTTTTTCGATAACCGTGAATTCAATAATGTTCAAAACCAATTACCAACTACTTTTTTTGGTCATCGAATTGAGTTAGCCGCTAACTTTCACATTGACTCCACCTTATCCTTCACATTTGGTATCAATCCACTTCAAGAATTTGGGTCTCCTGTGCTTTTTTCATTCGTACAATCAACTATATATGTCCAAAAACAAGGGAGAAATTATCAATTTTTGTTTGGCTCTTTTCCACGAACATACACAATAGATTATCTACCTAGAGCTTTATTTAGCGATACAATTACGTATTATCGACCTAATATTACTGGACTATCTTTTAGACGTAAAAAAGGCAATCACTTTTTTTCAAGCTGGATTGATTGGACTGCACAGAAAACCACCGTTCAAAGAGAGCATTTTCATATTGGTATTTTCTCAAAAATGAACATGAAACAGTTCTCAATCCAATTTTACTCACTCTTATCTCATCTCGCAAATGATGCGGACAATATTCCAAGAAAACCATTGGAAGAGTCATTAATGAACCAAGTTACTTTTCAATATCATATCAAACTGAATCAGTCTTGGAACTATCAAACTGCCATTTCCTTGCTTCATTCCCTAGAGAGAGTTCGAAATGGTTCACCCACCCGTTCTGCATCAAGTATATTGATTGAAAATACCCTTTCAACTAAGTTTTTAGAACTTAAACACACGTTGAAACGAGGAGAAAGTCATTTTATCTACAGTGGAGATCCATTTTATCAGTACGCAAATTATGCAAGACTAGATTTACTTTTGAATACGCTTAAATCCCAAAAAATAAATATTCAGGGGGGATATTCTCTTCACTTTATTAATGAAAAGCTCTTACATCAACAAAAAATTACTGTAACTATGCAAATTTAATGTTCAAATGACTTTATAATTTTTTTGATATTTTCTGCCATTTCTTGATCTGCATGAATCATATCGCTCACCGTCTGAATGGCATGAATAACCGTACTGTGATCACGACCTCCAAAATGATAACCAATGGATTTTAAAGACAAATCTGTTAATTCTTTAGCAATATACATGGCAATTTGTCGAGGAACTACGATAGATCTAGTTCGTCCTTTCCCTTTAATATCAGCTACACGAACATCAAAAAATGCTGTTACTGCCTCAATAATTGTATCAACAGAAGTCTCCTTTTCAGACTCATTTACAAGGTGGTTCAATGTTTGTTTCGCCAAGGCCATATTGATTTCTCTTCGCGTTAACGAGGCCTGAGCAATCAAGGAAACAATAACACCTTCTAATTCACGTACATTTGAATCAATACTATGTGCTAAATACTCAATTATTTCATAATCTATATGAATTCCTTCATTGATTAATTTCTTTTGAATAATAGCAATTCTTGTTTCGTAATCGGGCGTTTGTAAATCAGCTGTAAGTCCCCATTTAAAACGAGATAGCAAACGGTCTTCTACCCCTTTCAACTGACGTGGAGGACGATCTGAAGTCATCACAATTTGCTTACCTGATTGATGTAAATGGTTGAAGATATGAAAGAAAGTTTCTTGGGTTTTTTCTTTTCCTGATAAGAACTGAACGTCATCTAAAATGAGCACATCTACACGCATGTAGAAATTCATAAAGTCTTGGAGACTATTATCGCGGATGGCATTAATGAACTGATTTGTAAACTTTTCAGAAGAAACATACAGCACAAATTTATCTTGTAACTTTCCTTTAATATAATTCCCAATAGCCTGAACTAAATGAGTTTTACCAAGCCCTACGCCACCGTAAATCATCAAGGGGTTAAAACTTGTAACAGAGGGTTTTTGTGCAACAGCAAAACCGGCAGCACGTGCCAAACGATTGCAATCACCTTCAATGTAATTGTCAAATGTGTAATGAGGATTCAAGAATGAATCACCGTGCCCACTAGGAAGTTCTTTAACTTCAAAAGGGCTTTTAAATGCCTTTTCATCAGCAGCAGTATTCGGTGCATTTTCAACTTTCCTTGTATTTGGAACTTGATACCCAATTGGAGGTTGATTTTGTGTAGTATTTCCAGAATCAACAATAATTGAGTACTCCAATGTACCTTCACGACCAATTGAATAATCGAGTGCTTTCCGCAATAAATGCACGTAATTGTCTTCTAGCCATTCATAGAAAAACTGGCTTGGGACTTGTATTGTCAACTTTTTATCTACGAGCTTATGAGGCACAATGGGCTCAAACCAAGTTTTAAAACTTTGTTCTGAGACATTGTCCCGAATAAGCTTAAGGCAGTTCTGCCAAGATATTTCAGCTGATTCGTCGACCACTTGTTCTGTAAATTTCAGGTAATTTGTATAAAAAACGGGACGACAAAAGTAGTAAAAAAATCAATCTGTCGTATTTAATTTTTAAACTGTTTTTAAATAATCGAGCTAGCAATGATTACCTATCTTCATTTAGCACATTAACTTTGTCAATCCAAAGTTCTCCTATTAAATTTACAAATCTCTTAAAGTCGTTTTAATCAGTGCAATTGAGAGTTTGCCTTTTATCCATCAACAAACTGAAAACAAGCATGTTACAAATATCAGAATTTGCATATAAGTCAAAAAAAAATTGGGAAGCCCAGGCAACAATTGATTTAAAAGGAGAAAACCCTTTTGAAACATTGACTTGGTTGTCAGAAGAGAATATTGATTGGAGACCCATCTATACCTCCGAGGATATCCAAGATATCCCAATACATGAAATAGGTGCTGCACAAAATCGTGTGAATGACCAGAAGAGGGACTTAATAGAAACTGTTTATGTGTCTGATAATCAACCTGAAACCATCCAATTAGCGAATAAAAAAGCATTGGATTTTCGATCAAAAGGAGTCAACTCATTCATATTTAAACTCCCTCCTATCGTTTTTTCCGCGAACCAACTACAAAAACTAATTCAAGGAATTAAAACCTCTGAAGTACCAGTTTATTGGAAAACAACTGATTCGAAAGAAATTTATACCCATCAAAAATCATTTTCTCCTCATATACTAAAAGGAGGTATTTTAGAATCGCTCACTTACCTTACAAAAGAAGGAAATTGGCAAGGGAACGTAAGTAATATCCATCACTTATTGCTACAAACGAAAGAAGAAAGCTCCTACAAAGTTATACACGCTTCTACATCCCCTTTTGCCCTAGCAGGTGGTACTGCAGTGCAGGAGCTTGCTTTTTTTTGCAGCCAATGGACATACATACTAGACAAACTAACAGACCTAGGACATTCCATTGACGTCATAGTCAATAAGACAATTTTTGAAACTTCGTTGAGCACCAACTATTTCCTTGATATTGCCAAAATTCGCGCTTTACGTTACTTACTATATAAAATTCACAATTCGTATGAATTAAATGTACATACATATAATCCGTATATAATCGGTGGGCTTTCTGAATACTATATAAGTCCTTTTTCAGTACATACAAATATGTTGAGGGCAACATCGGCTACAATGAGCGGCCTCACTGGTGGACTCGACGCGGTGTGTATACCTACTTGGGATAAAATAAAAAATCAAACATCTACCAATGAGCTAGCACAAAGAGTGGCATTAAACACATTTCACCTTATTCAAGAAGAAGCACTGTTTGATGCTTCAAAGAACCCTTCAGATGGAAGTTATTTTATCGAATCTCTGTCGTACGAGCTGATACAAAAAGCATGGGATTTATTTATAATGAATGAATCTAAAGGTGGCTTTTGGGATTTATACGCCAAAGGGGAAATGAGTAACACTCTACTTGATTCACACAGAAATAGAATAACTCAAAAAAATAAAGTAATGGTCGGTGTGAATAAATACATCGAAGAAGAGAGTTTTGAAATTCCTAACTTCTCAAATGAAGTTACTTTTTTACCTAACCGTTCTTTACCTTTGTCACTTATCGAAAAAAAGGATTGATATCTTTCATCTAAATGAATAGATAAAGGTCAGATTAAATCATGTAAATTTGCATATCTGTTATTAAAAAAAATGTGTGTACGTCACAATAAATAGAAATGTGGAAAACAATCATTTTCACCCTAGCAATCTCAATTGTATTATTTCTAGCTGATTATCTAGGATTTGGGGAAATTATTCATCCTGATAAATGGATTATACTTAGTTTTTTTGTAGCTATCTCCTATTTATTTCATACACTAGTAGAACAAGGAATGAGAAATAATCGGGAAAACTTTATTCAATTTTATCTTTCAACGGTTGTTATACGATTAATAGCATCGCTTATTTTCATTGGTATTGAATTGTACTTGGGAGTTGGAGATAAAAAAACATTTATTCTTACCTTTTTTGTACTTTATTTATTTTTCACTCTATTTGAATTAACCATTTTATATCGTAAATTGCGGCGTTTTTAAAGAATACCAACTATTTTTCTCATCACAAATAGAACCATGCTGAAAAAAATACTTTTAGGTGCGTCAATTGGAATACTCCTTTGCACGACAACCTTTGCAAAGTCACAAGAGAGTGAAGGACACGAACATCACCAAAGGGAAGAAGTCAAAGAGGACTTCAAAATTGGTGAGATGATTATGCACCACATTTCTGACGAACATGGTTGGGCATTCACACATGATTTTAAACTCCCACTACCTGTTATTTTGTACACCTCTGATAGAGGTCTTGAAGTTTTCTCCTCATCTCATTTAGAACATGGACATACTTATCAAGGTTACGTAAATCATCATGAACACATTCACCGTGTTAATGAAGCAGGTGAAGTTGATGAAACAATTCACGTCACAGACTTTTCTATCACGAAAAATGTAGCAGCGCTTATTCTTAGTGCAGTTATTTTGTTCTTCTTATTTACTGCGGTTGCTAAGGGATACCAAGTTAATAGAGGAAAGGCACCCAAAGGTGTTCAATCTTTCCTTGAACCTCTGATTGTTTTCATGAGAGATGAAGTAGTTAAACCATCTATTGGTAAAAAATACGAGAAGTACTTCCCTTATTTACTCACACTTTTCTTTTTCATTTTTGTAAATAATCTTTTGGGTTTGTTCCCTGGGGGAGCAAACTTAACTGGAAATATAGCTATTACTCTCGTTTTAGCATTTATCACCTTTTTGATAACAAACATCAGTGCAAACAAGAACTATTGGATGCACATTTTGAGACCACCAGGAGTACCTATTGCACTACTTCCTATTATGTTGCCGGTAGAAATTGTAGGCGTATTCATGAAGCCATTATCATTGATGATTCGTCTATTTGCCAATATTACTGCTGGTCACATCATCATGTTGAGTTTATTTGGTCTTATTTTCATTTTTGAAAACTGGGGTGTTACACCACTTGTAGCAGTATTTGCTCTATTTATGAACGCTATTGAATTAATCGTGGCTTTCTTGCAAGCATTTATTTTTACCCTTCTTTCATCGATGTACATTGGTACAGCAATCGAAGAACACGACGATCATCACTAAAAATATCCCTCCTCCCCTAGGAGGGCTTACAAACATTAATCATCTCTATGGGGGAAGGGAGATACATTCGATAAAAATATGTCATTATTGAACATTATTTTACAAGCAGTAGCTGAAGGTAGAGGTCTTATCGCTCTTGGTGCAGGTTTAGGTGCAGGTCTTGCAGCTATCGGTGCAGGTATGGGTATCGGTAAAATCGGTGGTAGCGCAATGGAAGGTGTTGCTCGTCAGCCAGAAGCAGCTGGTAAAATCCAAACAATGATGTTGATTATCGCTGCCCTAATCGAGGCCGTTGCCCTATTTGCAGCAGTAATCTGTCTTTTGATTTCTTTCAACCTATAATTAATAGGCACAGAGAATTCCGTAAACCATTATTGTTCACATTAGGTGTCAATAATGGTTTATTTTAAAAAAACTACATTTCAAACACTAATATACTTGTTCGTCCAATGGAACTTTTACAACCTAATCTAGGCCTTATTTTTTGGCAACTCGTCGTTTTTGGCGCTTTGGTATTCTTACTTTGGAAATTTGCTTGGACACCTATTCTGGGCGGACTTAAAGAAAGAGAAGACTCTATTGATTCTGCACTACGTATGGCAGAAGAGACTCGTGCTGAAATGGCTAAATTAAAAGCAGAGAACGACACATTACTTGCTTCTGCAAGAGCTGAAAGAGATGCAATTATAAAACAAGCTAAAGCTGCTTCAGACGCAATTATTGCAGAGTCAAAAGAAAAGGCTGTAGTAGAAAGTAACCGTCTTCTTCAAGATGCACGTGAAACCATGCGTCAAGAAAGAGCTATGATTATTGATCAGCTAAAGCAAGATGTTGCTACGTTGTCCATTGAAATCGCTGAAAAAATCATTCGTAAAGAGCTTGAGGATAAGAAAACACAAGAGGAATTTGTCTCTTCTCTTATTGCCGAAGCAAACTTGAATTAATTTTTTTCAATAATATTGAAAAAAAAATATCAAATAATTGCATTTATACTAACAACTATTGTAATTTTGCACAGCAAGTTACAAAATACCAAGATTTATGTCACAATCGATTGTAGCTTATAGATACGCCAAGTCTTTAATAGATTTAGCAACAGAAACTGGGGTCGTTAATGAAGTTAATAAGGATATGGATTTATTCATATCCGTTTGCCAAGAAAATGATCAGTTGGTTGCTGTACTTAAAAATCCTATCGTGCGCCATAGCAAGAAGCTAGCTATTTTAAAAGCTCTTTTCCTCGGTAAAGTTCACGATGTAACTTTTAGTATCTTTACGATTCTTACAAAGAAGAATAGAGAAAGTTTTATATTAAGTATAGCACAGGAATTTAGAAAGCTGTATAATTTAAAAAATAATATACAGATAGCTACTGTAAGTTCTGTTGAAGCTCTAAGTGAAGATCAGAAAAAAATGTTCATCACAAAAATTACTCAAGCTTTGAATAAAGAAGTAATTTTGAACGAAAAGATTGATAAGTCATTAATCGGTGGTTACGTACTAACTGTAAATGACACACAGATTGATACATCCGTAAAGAAAAGATTAGCAGATATGCGTCTTTCTTTCGCATAAAATATTAGTTTTCATGGCTATAAAGTTGAGAAAGGCTCCCGTTTTTTCGGGAGTTTTTTCTTTTTTAATGCATATTGAATCAAAGTATATACTGACTCAAGTCTTTGTTTTGAATTAAACTTGCCAACCTTTCAGTAACTAAACTTGCTTCAATTTGTACATGCGTACCCGGTTTGATTTTTTCTGGCACATCAAATAATATTTCGTTTAACAATCTACTCATAACGGTTTGTAATCTTCTAGCTCCAATATTTTCCATTTCCACGTTTGCATCAAAAGCTGCCTTTGCCAACGCTCTTATTGCCTCATCCGTGAATGAGAGAGTGATTCCTTCCGCATTTAATAATGCCTCGTACTGTTTAGTTAATGCATTTTTTGGCGTCGTAAGGATACGATAAAAATCTTGTTCAGTCAAAGATTCTAATTCTACACGAATTGGGAAACGCCCTTGAAGTTCAGGAATTAAATCAGACGGTTTTGATACATGAAAAGCTCCAGCAGCGATAAAAAGCACATGTTGGGTATTAACAACTCCATATTTAGTATTGACTGTAGACCCCTCAACTATCGGCAATAAATCACGTTGAACACCACTGCGGCTCACGTCAGGCCCACTAGTCTTTCCGGAAGAAATCGCAATTTTATCAATCTCATCAATAAAAATAATCCCTAAATTTTCGGCACGCCAAATAGCTTCACTTTTGACAACCTCCATGTCAATTAATTTTTTGACTTCTTCTTCTTGAAACAATTTTCGCGCCTCTTGTATAGTAACCTTTCTTTTAACTGTTTTTTTAGGAAATATATTTCCAAACTTTTCTAACATACTTGACATCGAAGGATCGTCCATATTTCCTCCAAATATGCCAATCTCAGGGGAATTTTTGGATTGAATTTCCACCTCAATTAATTTATCATCTAAGGAGCCGTTTTTTAATTTTTCTCTAAATGCCTCACGGGTAGCATCATTCAAAATCGAATCAGAACCGAGAGAAATTCCCTGGTTCACAGGTGGTATCAAAATATTCAAAATACGTTCTTCCACCATTTCTATTGCCTTTTCCTTCACAAACTCTTTTTTCTCGTTTTTTACAAGATGAACAGCATTCTCTACTAAATCACGTACCATACTTTCTACATCTCGACCTACATACCCTACCTCCGTAAACTTTGACGCTTCAACCTTTACAAAGGGGGCGTTCGATATTTTAGCAACACGGCGTGCAATTTCAGTTTTTCCAACTCCTGTTGAACCAATCATTAAAATATTGTTTGGCACAATTTCACCTTGTAACTCAATGGAAGAGTTCATTCTACGCCATCTATTTCGCAATGCAATGGCTACATTTTTTTTTGCTTCCTTTTGCCCAATAATATACATGTCAAGTAAAGCCACTATTTCGTGCGGCGTGTGCTGATTTACACTGAGGTTTTTCATTTAAAATTATAGTATGTTATGAATGAGATGGTCTAAACTAAATCTATGAACGAATACATAAACAGACAACTCATGCTTTTGGTTAATGATTCCAAAAAAATAGGAGAAAATTTATTTGTCTAAACAAGTATTTTTGGATTATACATTGAGATTATATTCATATTTTCAATAAATTGCATAATCATTCAAAAAAAGAGCAATTTACATGAATACCGTCACTACAACCATTCAAATTACCCGTGCAGAAAAAAGTAGAATCACGGAATTTGACCCCAACAACATTGTATTTGGATCTTTATTTACAGACCACATGCTAGTGGCAGATTGCATTGATGGTGTTTGGCAAACTCCTCAAATTCTACCCTACGGAGATATCAATTACAACCCTGCATTGGCAACTTTGCACTACGGTCAATCAATTTTTGAGGGTATGAAAGCATTCAAAAATGAAGCCGGCGAAGTTTTGATGTTCAGACCATTAGAAAACTTCAAACGTTTCAATATTTCAGCGGAACGCATGTGTATGGCACAAGTTCCTGAAGAAATTTTTATTGGTGGATTGGAAGAGTTACTCCGAATTGACGCAGAATGGGTTCCTAAAGGGGAAGATAACTCATTGTATCTAAGACCCTTTTTGTTTGCAACAGATGTGTATTTAGGCGTTAGGCCCTCACTCAATTATAGATTCATGATTATCATGAGTCCAGCTGGAAAGTATTATTCAAATCCACCTAAAGTGAAAATCGAAAGAGAATACATTCGTGCTGCCGAGGGAGGTGTAGGTTATGCGAAATGTGCTGGTAATTATGCTGCGTCGCTATACCCTGCTAAACTTGCACAAGAGCAAGGATACACACAACTTTTATGGACAGATGCAGCTACTCATTCCTTTTTTGAGGAGTCTGGTACAATGAACGTAATGTTTGTGAAAGATGGGAAAATAATAACTCCTGCAACAAGTCAAACGATTTTAAAAGGAATTACTCGGGATACCCTAATTCAAATTGCAAAATCTTTAGGTTATGAGGTAGAAGAAAGAAAAGTATCTGTACAAGAAATATTAGACGGAATTACAGACGGTACAGTTACAGAAGCATTTGGAGTCGGCACAGCCGTTGTGGTTTCACCCTTTGCTGCAATAGGAGATAACGGGAAAGACTACGCATTAGCTTCAATTACAGAGGAATCGGTTTCTACTAAACTAAAAAATGCTTTAAATGCCATTCGAACAGGTAAAGTAGAAGATTCTTTTGGCTGGGTTTGGAAAGTATAATCCACGTTTTATTTCAATAAAAAAAAGACCGCTTACAGCGGTCTTTTTTTTATTGTTCTGCGTTTTTCATTTCTTGGACTTCAGCTCTAATCTGTTTCGTCAATGCATTAATTTCTAGCATTGCCTTTCTGACTCTTGTACCAGCAGCTTTATTTCCACTACTGTAAAATTTTTCTGCGTCTTTTTCAGCGGAAAGCACCAAGTTTTTTAGTTCTACTAATTTTTCCATAAGTTTAGTTAAGGGTGAAATGAAAAACAAAACTTATAAAAAAACCAGTAATGTGCAATAAAAAACTACAAAATTTATAATTCAAACCATTTTATTAGGCATTTTGCTTTGGAGCATATTCGCCATTTTTCAATTTTGCCTGAACTTTTTCAAAGCAATTCATTGTGTATTCAACGTCTTCCAAAGTATGTACAGCTGTAGGAATAATACGAAGAAGAATTACTCCTTTTGGAACAACTGGATATACAACTATTGAACAGAAAACACCCATATTTTCACGCATATCTTTGATAAGATTGGTAGCTGTAGGTAAATCATATTCACCGTGAAGGAAGACGGGCGTGACACAAGAAGTTGTTGCACCAATATCAAAACCTCTCTTTCTAAAGCCATCTTGAAGTGCGTTCACGATAACCCAAAGTTTATCTTTCAGCTCAGGATGCTTTTTGATTAACTCCAATCGTTTCAATCCACCAACGACAAAAGGCATAGGAAGTGCTTTTGCATATGTTTGCGAACGCATATTGTACTTTAAGTACATGATGATCTCCTTTTTGGCTGCTATGAATGCACCTACCATTGCCATCGACTTCGCAAATGTTGAAAAGTGCAAATCTACACCGTCTTGTACTCCAAAATGCTCAGGAACACCAGAACCTGTTTTACCCATTGTTCCAAATCCGTGTGCATCATCAACTAATAATCTGAACGAATACTTTTCCTTGAGCGCAACAATTTTATCTAATGACCCTACAACACCAGACATACCAAAAACGCCCTCTGTTACGACCAAAATACCGCCTCCTTGCTCATTAGCTAAGTTAGTTGCACGTATTAAGTTTTTCTCTAAACTCTCCATGTCGTTGTGTTTGAACATATAGGATTTTCCTCCTTTTGCTCTGTGCAGGCGAACGCCGTCAATCAAACACGCGTGACTTTCAGCATCATAGACAATTACGTCTTTCATATCCACCATGGCTTCAACTGCCGACATGACACCTTGGTAACCATAATTTAGTAGAAAAGCATCTTCCTGTCCTACATATTCCGCTAATTGTCTTTCAAATTCTTCGTGCAAATCACTGTTACCCGTCATCATCCGCGCACCCATCGGATAAGCAAGTCCATAATCAGCGGTAGCTTGTGCATCGGCTTCCCTTACTTCCGGATGGTTAGCTAAGCCAAGGTAATTATTTAATGACCAGTTGAGCATTTTCTGCCCTTTAAAAACCATATTTGGACCTAATTCACCACTTAGTTTAGGGAATGAATAATAGTGATGCGAGTAATGTGCGTGCGAGCCGATTGGCCCCATGTTGTTTACAACTTTTTCGAATATATCTTGTGCCATACTATCAGTTAATTAAGTGCTTTTTCGTGTTTACTCACCAAAAAGTCGCTCATAATGAATAAAATAATTAAAATACGTATGAAAAAACTTCGCAATATTAGATAATTATTACACACTTTTCAAGTAAACGGTTCCTTTCCTTTTGAATGAGGAAAATATTTTATTTCTTATTTGAAAAGTTCTATATATATTGCTTTAAATTTATATTTTTCTTACTAAAGTACAATTAATAGATGACAACTTCCTCAACAATTAAAAAGTTATTAATTGCGAATAGAGGTGAAATTGCTGTACGCATTATTCGCTCTGCCAAAGAAATGGGAATCAAGACAGTGGCTGTTTTTAGTGAAGCCGATAGATCTTTCCCGCATGTTTTACTTGCTGACGAAGCGGTATGCATTGGCCCTGCTGCCTCCAAAGATTCGTATTTACGTGGTGATAAAATTATAGAAGTAGCCAAACAACTGCAAGTAGATGCCATCCATCCTGGTTACGGTTTTTTGTCTGAAAACGCTGCTTTTTCACAAGCCGTAGCAGAGGCGGGTATTTTGTTTGTAGGCCCATCCGCTGAAAGTATTCGCTTGATGGGTGATAAAATATCAGCAAAACAAACTGTAAAAAAATCAAATGTCCCGCTCGTACCTGGCGTTGACGAAGCAATCACCGACAAAAAGGCAGCTAAACACGTAGCCGTTGAGGTAGGATTTCCCGTACTTGTCAAAGCAAGTGCTGGAGGGGGTGGTAAAGGAATGCGTATCGTGGAAGCTGAGTCTGAGTTTGACGAGCAATTAGATAGAGCGGTATCAGAAGCGATTCAAGCTTTTGGTGATGGCTCTGTATTCATTGAAAAGTACATTACTAAACCAAGACATATTGAGGTTCAAATCATGGCTGATAAGCATGGAAATGTCGTGCATTTATTTGAACGTGAATGTTCCATTCAAAGAAGACACCAAAAGTTAGTAGAAGAAGCACCTTCAGCTGTCTTGACACCTGAACTCCGCGAAGCCATGGGTCAGTGTGCAGTTGAAGTAGCTAAAGCATGTGGATATTACGGTGCCGGAACGGTTGAGTTTATCTTAGATGACCAGCTTAACTTCTATTTTCTAGAAATGAATACTCGATTGCAAGTGGAACATCCTGTTACAGAATTAATCACTGGAATTGATTTGGTACGTGAAATGATTCGAGTAGCTGAGGGCCATCCACTTAGCATAAGACAGGAAGACCTGAAAATACATGGACACGCTATCGAGCTTCGAATATGTGTAGAAGATCCGTACAATAACTTCTTACCAGATATCGGCCGCTTAGATACCTATATAAGACCGCAAGGAAATGGTGTTCGGGTAGATGATGGAATTGAACAGGGAATGGATATCCCAATTCATTACGACCCAATGATTGCCAAACTCATTGTTCATGCTGCAACTCGGCAAGAGGCCATGCAGAAAATGGTACGTGTAATAGATGAATTTAAGATTACGGGGGTAAAAACAACCTTGCCTTTCGGGAAATTTGTGATGCAAAACGAGGCATTTCAATCAGGAGACTTCGATACACGCTTTATCGATATACATTTTAAAGACGTCAAAGAACCAATCGACCAAGGCAAGACAGTAGAAAATCAAATTGCCGCAGCATTCGCTGTAGAACTATTCAAAAAAAATAAGAAAAGTAAAAAAACACATGTTGCTAGTAGTCAATTAGTTAGTATGTGGAAAGTAAATAGATTAAATAAATAAATGATTTTTTTTTGAAAAGGGCTTGACAAATAAAAATAAGCGTACTATATTTGCAAACCTTTTCGGGGAAACGGAGAGATGGGTGAGTGGCTGAAACCACCAGTTTGCTAAACTGACGTACGGGTAACTGTA
>CAYNRA010000041.1:0-26706 GCA_964399465.1 uncultured Cytophagales bacterium | reverse complement strand
GTCTGTCCAAAACGCCTCTTTTCATGTCTAGTGAACGTTTGAACGAATGAATTTCCGCCGTTGCTAAATCTAGGCGTGTACCATCTACATGAATATCTAGGCCAATCCAATTACAAGCATTGATAACTTTGGCAAAGTAGTTTGGATAACCGTTTTTCCACCAACCTACGCGTGTTTTATCAGGAAACCAAACACCTGCTACATAATTTCCTTGCAATGAATGTCCTGAATAATACTCTTCGAAATTTCCTCTTTGCCCCATTCGTCCATTTCCTAGACTCATCAAGCTTTCTGTAACTTCGTTATGGGCAGCATGAAAACCCTCTTCGATAACACACCAAGGGTCAATAGTTATGTAATTTTTCATTTTTCGTCGTAAAGTATAGTTAAAGTATTACTGTTCTAAAACCGTGAATAATTCGTCTGTTGTAAAACCTGTAAAGGAAGGAATTAAGACATCAGCTATGGCTAAAACGTCTGGATCACCGATCCCAACGGTGAACATATTGGCAGCTTTTGCAGCTTGAAGTCCAGCAAACGCGTCTTCAAATACAATGCAAGAACTTGCCTCCACACCCAATGCCTCCGCTCCTTTTAGGAAAACCTCAGGGTCTGGTTTGCTATTTTTTACCGAGTTTCCATCAATAATGGCATCGAATTGCGAGAGCATCCCGATCTTATCTAAGATTTTTACCGCATTTTTACTTGCTGAGCCCAAAGCACATACGATTCCTTTTGACTTAAAATCAGCAAAAAAAGCTGAAACACCCGGCAAAACGTCTGCTGGTGTCATGGACTCAACTAACTCCAAGTAGAGCGTATTTTTCCAAGTTGCGTAGTAATCGAATTGCTCTTGAGTCAAACTTACTTGCCCGTGAGCAAGAATAGCCTTGAGTGAATCTACGCGGCTGATTCCTTTTAATGTTTCGTTAAATTCTTCATCAATATCAAAGCCAAGTTTATTGGCTAATTGTTTCCACGCCTGATAATGGTAAACGGCAGTGTCTACGATGACCCCATCTAGGTCAAAAAGAAAGGCATTTATTTTCATTAATTCTGTATTTCTAAAAGTAAAAATCCTGTTGATTCGACCGTAATCCCCTCTAAATCAACTAATTCACCTGTAAGTAAATTTTTCGCCTTGTTCGCTCCTTTTACGATTTCTTGGAAGCGACTCATCGAAATTTTTTGCGTTTGTGTACTTGTATTCGAGATAACCATCACACGTTGCTTATCTGTATATCTAAAATACACATATACTCCCTCTTGGAAAGGCGCAAACTGCTTGAATTTTCCTTGCGTAATCGCCTCAGAATTTTTACGAATAGTGGCTAATTTCTTTACAAAATCATAGGTTTCCTGTTCTAGTGGAGTACGATCGGAAGCATTGAATTTATTTTGTACATCTGTTTTCCAACCACCTACAAAATCCTTACGAACCTCCGCATCTGACGGATTTTTGAAGTTCTTTACAGCCAATTCTGTTCCATAATAAATTTGTGGAATACCTCGAAGGGTCATTAACCAAGTGAGTCCCATTTTGTATTTCGCGTGATTTTCCCCAATCACAGATAGAAAACGGTCTTCATCGTGGTTATCTAAATACGTAACCAAAAGTTCTGGATTTTGATATAAATAATCTTGCGCCAATGTTCCATAAATTCGGTTTACACCATCATGCCAACCGTATGCCTGATTTAGCCCTGTCTTTATAGCTACAAATAACTGATAATCAATAGTTGACTGTAAATTACATGTAAAAGGTAATTTCAAATTATTGCGAACAAATGCCGCTTGATTGGCAACGGGAGTCGCAATAGATTCACCGAATAAAAGAAGAGTTGGGTATTCTGCAAGCAAGGCATCATTGCAACGATTCATGAAATCCATGTCATTATACATGTACGTATCAATTCGCCATGCATCAATCCCAAAGTATTCAACAGTCCAAAGAGCATGTTGAATCAAAAAATTAGCAACAAATGGATTTTTTTGGTTCAAGTCTGGTAAAAAAGACATAAACCAACCGTTTGTCATTACTTTTCTATCGTATTCAGATGCATTTGGGTCTAGGATAGCCGGTTCCTTAAAAGACGTTTGGGTAAACGTATCCCATTGATTCAACCAATCTTTCATCGGCAAATCTTTCAGAATCCAGTGATTGATACCCACATGATTATATACAGCATCTTGAATTACTTTCAGACCTTTTTTGTGTGCTTCGTTAATCAGGTTTCTATAAGCTTCATTACCTCCTAAACGCCGATCAACTTGGTAGTGGTCTGTAAAACCATAACCGTGGTAGGCACTACGCATCGTACCATTTTCGTTAGTTTGCGCTTGATCATTCTCGATAACAGGGTTTAACCAAAGAGCTGTCACCCCTAAATCTGTAAAATAATCAAGATGTTGTTGAACGCCTTGTAAATCTCCTCCATGTCTGGCAAATGGGTTATTTCTATCCGCGATTGGATCTGCCATTTCTGGAAATGCATCGTTGGATTCATCTCCATTGGCGAATCTATCAGGCATGAGCAAATAAATAAAGTCAGCAGGCGAAAGTCCCTGAGGTTGGTAAGATGAACGAGGTAGTAAATCAAAAGACTGACGAATGGCACCTTCCTCTGTTTGTGCCCGAAAAACAATTTGACCTGGCTTCGTTTTAGAGTCAATAAGTAAATCGACAAATACATAATTTGGGTTCTCCACTTTATGTACTTTTTTAAGTTTTACGCCCTTATAAGCATCCATAGTAACAGAATGCTCCGCGATGTTTTTACCATGAATAAGGAGCTGAACTTCCGGATTTTTCATCCCTACCCACCAATTTGTAGGGTTAATTCTTAAAGAAGAGACAGTCTGAGCGTAGCTGTAGCCACACACGAAGATTTGTACTATTACGAGAAATAGTACGGTTTTTCTTAATTTCATTCGGTTTCAAAGTATTGTTCGACAAAGCAAAATAAAGCAATTAGTGAGTTTTTTCATAAAAAAAACATTTTTACCTTTGAAATTCACGCGAAACTTTAACCATAAAATGAAACGCTTATTATTGAATCTTGCCCTTATGACTACCTTAACTACTGCAAATGCCCAAGTGGCCAACCAAACCAAAGATGACAAATTAATTATCTATCAAATTTTCACACGTCTGTTTGGAAATACAAATTCGACCAATGCTTTTAACGGTACTTTGGCACAAAATGGCACAGGTAAACTGAATGATATTACGCCGAGAAGTTTACAATCCTTGAAAGAATTTGGCATTTCACATGTATGGTACACGGGTGTTATTGAACACGCAACCATGACAGATTATTCCTCTTTTGGTATCAAAAAAGATCATCCGAGTGTTGTAAAAGGGATTGCAGGCTCACCGTATTCTATCAAAGATTACTATGATATCAATCCAGATTTAGCCGTTGATGTACCCAACAGATTGCAAGAGTTTGATGCACTTGTTGAACGCACACACCAAGAGGGATTGAAAGTTATCATTGATTTTGTACCCAATCATGTAGCACGTTCGTATTATTCTGATAAAAAGCCAGATGGCATCGAAGATTTTGGTGAAAAAGACGATAAAAATGTATTTTTTGACCCCAATAATAACTTTTATTATTTGCCCAATACGGCATTTGAAGTACCTAAAGAAGTAAATCCACCCGTTTCATTCACGGAAAGTTACATTGAATATCCAGCGAAAGCGACGGGCAATGATGTTTTTTCTGCAAAGCCAAGCATCAACGATTGGTATGAAGCCATCAAATTGAATTATGGGATACATTATGGAGAAAATCAACGGAGATACCTCAAAAGTATCCCAGATACATGGCATAAAATGCACCACATTCTACAGTATTGGGCGGCAAAAAATGTCGATGGTTTCCGTTGTGATATGGCAGAAATGGTACCTGTAGAATTTTGGTCTTGGGTAATTCCGAAAATTAAATCTGAATTTCCTCATGTCATTTTTATCGCTGAAATTTACAATCCAGCTGCCTATCGCACTTATTTGTTTGAAGGGAAGTTTGATTATTTGTACGACAAAGTAGGGCTTTATGATGCCCTCAGACGGCTTATGGAAGGCGGTGGACATGCGGCAGACATTACCCGTGTATGGCAACAAGAATCTGGCGACTTCGGCAATCGAATGCTTCGGTTCTTGGAAAACCACGATGAACAACGCATTGCTTCACGCTTTTTTGCTAAAGATGCCAGAATTGGAATACCAGCTATGTTCCTTTCAGCAACGTTACACAGTGGACCACTCATGTATTACTTTGGGCAGGAATTGGGTGTAAACCCCACCCAAGCTGAAGGTTTCCAAGGAGATGACGGCCGAACAACTATTTTCGACTACTGGGGTGTACCAGAAATTCAAGCATGGAATAATAACGGGCAATTCAACGACGAAAAATTAACAACGGAACAGAAAGACTTACGTCAAGCATATCTAGAAATCAATGAATTTATAAAAAATAATTCGGCAGTCCGAAATGGACATTTCCATGATTTGCAGTATTTGAATCACCACGGCTTATCGCCCAATTATAACGAGCAAAAAATCTACAGCTATTTGCGTTACAATGACGAACAACAACTGCTTATTGTAGTCAACTTTGATTTGTCACAGACCTATAAAACGGTAGTCAAGCTACCCAAGGGAGTATTGAAGGAAACTTCTGAAACGGCAACAATTACCCAAGGGAAGCAGAAAAAGGGACGGAACAAACGGGCATGGAGCTCCTTGTACGAGACAGGATTACCCGTTGAGTGTCCTCCCAATTCATACCAAGTCTTTCTATTAAAATAACCCTTACCTACCAATAATTAACCAATTTAATCCTATGGCATCTAGTACAGCACCGTTGAACAGCGGAAATTCTTCACAAAAACCGGCTTTATCTTTCTGGGATATATGGAACATGAGCTTCGGCTTTTTGGGCATACAAATGGGTTTTGCCTTACAGAATGCGAATGCAAGTCGAATTTTACAAACTTTTGGAGCAGACGTCGAGCATTTGTCTTGGTTTTGGCTCGTTGCTCCGATTACCGGTATGGTTGTTCAGCCGATTATTGGACATTATAGCGACCAAACTTGGACAAAAATGGGAAGACGGCGGCCTTACTTCTTAACTGGTGCACTTCTTGCAGCCGTTGGACTTGTGCTCATGCCCAATGCTGGAATTTTTGTGCATTTACTTCCTACATTATGGATTGGCGCTGGATTTCTGATGATTATGGATGCATCTTTCAACATAGCAATGGAACCATTCAGAGCATTGGTTGCAGATAAACTGAACTCCGACCAACGGACACTCGGATTTTCTATTCAAACGGTTCTCATCGGGATTGGTGCTGTGGTGGGCTCTTGGCTTCCGTATATTTTAGCGGAGTGGTTCGGCGTAACGAAAGTCGCGTTGGCGGGCGAAATACCTTTCAATTTGATACTCTCCTTTGTTATCGGCGCACTATTATTGGTTGGTACGATTGTTTGGACAATTGCCAAGACAACCGAATACAGTCCGGAACAACAGGCCATTTACAATGGAGAAAGTACTGTACACGAAAAAGCAAAATTCAGCGCTATTTTTGCTGATATAAAAAACATGCCCAAAGCCATGAAACAGTTAGGTTTGGTTCAGTTTTTCTCTTGGTTTGGACTTTTTTCAATGTGGGTATTCTCAACACCTGCCATTGCACAACATATTTATCAATTACCTACAGGGGATAATTCATCTGAAACCTACAATGATGCAGCCAATTGGGTGGGTGTCATATTTGGGGTTTATAATCTAGTTTCAGCTATTTATGCCTTCTTTTTACCCGCTATCGCATATCGATTTGGACGTAAAAAAACCCATGCGTTTTCATTAATTGCGGGTGGAGTTGGTCTCATTTCAATCTATTTTATGCCTTCTCCTGAATGGCTCTTGGTTTCTATGGTTGGTGTTGGAATTGCATGGGCAAGTATTCTGGCGATGCCTTATGCCATTCTGGCGGGATCAATTCCTCACCAAAAAATGGGAATTTACATGGGTATATTTAATTTTTTCATCACTTTACCACAGATTACCAACGGGATTGTTGGAGGACTAATTGTTAAAAATTTGTTTCAAAACCAAGCTATTTTAGCCTTAGTAATGGGTGGTGTTTGTTTACTTTTAGCTGCTATTTCTGTTTTAAATGTAGAAGATAAAGATGATGTAGTTTTGGCTTAAATTACCATTTTTGTCATCGATAAATACAAAATACATATCCATGCAACCTCCTACTTGGTCTACTGTAGGAGGTTGTTTCATTAAAAATGAGGAAATTAAACGATACATACTTACTTTCGTACAATGGAAACGAGCAAATCTGTCAAATTCGCCACGCATGTTATTTTATGGATATGCTACACTTTTCTACCTGTTATTTACACGATACAAAAGATATCCAGTGATCCTGGCTTTGCCTCTCAGTCCACATTTAATAATCCTTACTTTTGGGCATTTGTTTCTGCTTCCTCTGTCTCTTTGTTCTATATAAATTCAGAGATACTTATCCCGAATTATTTCAAGAAAAAGAAAAACTTACAGTACTTTGGGATTCTGTCTATCATTATCGGCTTATTCATTATCGTCCGGGTGATTATGCGTATCAATATTACAGGAAGCGCGAGTCTCACCTATTATTTCTACTTTAACGCCTTACTTCCTTATTTGCTTATCTTTTCTTTGAGTACGTCGTACCGTTTTTTTACAGACTACCAAAAAGAACAGGAACTCATTCGTTCCAAAGAAAACGAGCGATTGCGTTCTGAACTCTCTTTCCTTCGCTCGCAAATTTCTCCCCATTTTATGTTTAACTTAATGAACAGCATGGTGTCTTTGGCAAGGAAAAAATCCGATATTTTAGAGCCCTCTTTAATAAAAATGTCTGAGCTTCTTCGCTACATGCTTTACGAAAAGGACGACTCAAAAATAGCAGTTGAGAAAGAAATTCAATATCTTGACAACTATATTGCATTGCAACAACTAAGATTTGGAAAAAAAATTGCGATTCAATTTGACCACTCGGCATGTCAGGATAATCATCTTATTGAACCCATGTTGTTGATTCCATTCGTAGAAAATGCTTTCAAGCACGGTACTGGATTAGTGAGAGAACCATTTATTGAAATCACCCTAAGTTCACAGCCTTGTTGTTTGTATTTTAAAGTCGTTAATAAAGTAACGACAGAAACCGTGGATGCCAAAGATTCTAGCTCTGGAATTGGGCTAGCCAATGTTCGCCGGCGACTTGATTTATTATATCCTAATGCATACACGTTAGACACACGTACAGAAAAAGACATATACATCTCTGAATTACACTTAAATTTTGAAAAATAAATGACCTTGAATTGCATCGCAGTTGATGACGAAGAGCTTGCGCTCGAACTCCTAGAAGACAACATCAAACAAGTCCCTTTTTTACGCTTAATTGGAAAGTGCAGCAATGCTTTTGAAGCGCTAGAAATCCTACAAACAGAAAAAGTCGACCTTATTTTTATGGACATACAAATGCCCGGATTGACAGGCGTACAGTTTCTGAAAAGTCTTAGCAACAGTCCATTGGTAATTTTTATTACAGCATACGAACAATATGCATTGGACGGTTTTGAATTAGACGTAGTAGATTATTTACTAAAACCTGTTTCGTTTGAACGCTTTTTAAAAGCGGCTAACAAAGCGCTAGACAAATACAGTGTTGCTCAACTTGCATTGCAAACACCAAACAACGAGTACTTTTTTGTAAACTCTGAATATTCCTTGGTAAAAGTGAAATACGATGACATTACATATATAGAAGGGCTAAAAGACTATATTAAAATTTATCTAAAGGCTACTACTCGACCTGTTATTACCCGAATGACAATGAAAAGTATCGAGGAAAAATTAATTCCTTATAATTTCATGCGTGTACACAAATCATTCATTATATCGTTAGATAAAATAGTTTCTATCAGAAATCTAAAAGTTATGATAGAAAATGCAACTATTCCCATTAGTGAACAGAATATTGATGATCTATTAACACGTATTGGCAGCAAATAATTTTGTATTCTAACTATACGAAAAGGAAAATGAAATTCGTTAATATACTTATTAATAGTATATTATTTGACCATTTAATAAATTCAATTTGTACTATTTTGGTAATTAGGGTAAAATCACTACCTTTGCGTTAGAAATAGAAAAAAGTCTTGCAATAGACTTACAAAATATATTTGGCCTTTGCCAATCTTGGCTGACAACCCCGAGAGAAGATTTCACCATCTTTTTTTCAAATGTTAAAATGTAAGAAGTGTGTATTCATTTCGGTTGTCGTTTGTTCTTTGTTTTTTGTTTTCAGTGTGAAAGCAGCCTCTTTTGAAAAGTACGCCCCTAAATTACTTCGCTTTGAAGGAAAGGGCTACGGGATTCATAAAGCTGTTTGGGGCGAAAAAGACTTTACCAAGTCTCAAGCTTTGCAAATTCTCCGTAAAGAGTATTGGGATAAATACCACGGAAATGCATTCAAGCACCAAGAAGTAGCGGAAGTTCTTATTGACCACCTAATTAACGCAGGGCCTGGTAAAGAAAATGAGCATATTAAGGCGTTCGAAGCAATCATTGGAGTACCACAAAACGGTGTCCTTTCTTTAAAAGATATTGAAAGAGCCAACTCCTTTTATTTTGCCGAACAAGTCGTAAATCCGTACGTAAAGTACAGAATTTATTACTATCACACCCGAAAGAAGTCAGCAGAATACCCTGGATGGGTGACACGTGCTGCCTCTTTCTTCATCAAAAATACGAACTTACATGCGAGTATTGCTGATGTTTCCCTTCCCGCTGATATCGAAAAACGATTTAGATATGTTGATTTCAATAGCGTGTACGCTGTAAATCGATAAATCTAGTTTCTGTACTACAAAATACGTCAAAGCGAGCTCCTTCTCTAAGGGCTCGCTTTTTCTCTTTTTAAAATAAGATTTTACTCTTTTTTTTTCTCTTTCATTGAAAATGCTCAATTTTGTAGCCTATTACAACCAGTACATCTTCATCAAACAATGCAAAATAGTGAGCTAGATAGAATTATCGAAAACATGGATACCGTATTCAGAGGCGATGCTTGGCACGGTCCATCCGTCATGGAAATCCTGAATAGCCTCCCCCCCCATGCTGTCACAAAGAAAAGTGGGAACTCCAAACACACTATCGCAGAACTCGTCTTTCACTTAAAAGCATGGCGTGTTTTCGTGTTTCAGAAATTACAAAATAATATCCATTTCTCTCTCCAAACAGAAACGGATAACTTTGGAAACCCCACGGAAGTATCTGAAGAAAATTGGCCTAATCTCGTAAATGACTTAAAAGAAGCTCACTCAAAACTCCTCCAAGAGCTTGAGAAATTTGACGATACGCTTCTCAGCCAACGCGTAGCAGGTGAACACTACGATTTTTATACTTTACTTCACGGAATTATCCAACACGATACCTACCATCTTGGCATGATTTGGGTGCTTTGGGACTAATCTTCTGTCTTTACTCAAATATCCTAGCTACGTTCAAATAAAGAAAATAAAACTAGTAAATTAGGTTTATTTTTGAATTCACAAGTAAATACATTTACTTGTGAATATTTCTAATCAAAAAAGCCATGAAAAAAATACAAAATTACTTGAAAGAAGCATTTTCTTTCACGCAAAATGAGGCACGCGGTGCACTCTTACTGCTGCTATTGCTTGTTGTTTTTGTCCTTCTAATGAACCTAAGCGATGCTTTTTTTACCGGTAATCCACCTGAAATAACAATCGAACACATACAAAAATTAGAAGAAACCACGGAAATACTCAAACGCACAGAAAGCAAGGCATATTCAAAATATAAATACACGAAAGAAGCAAGTAAAAAATTCCCATTTGACCCCAATACAGCATCCGTCCCTACCCTCATTTCCTTGGGATTTCCTACCTATTTAGCTGAACGAATAGACAAATACAGAAACAAGGGAGGGAAATTCAGAAAAGCCGAAGATCTTCAAAAAATTTATGGTCTATCACCCAAGCTATGGGGTAAAATTGCCCCTTTTGTCCAACTTTCATCTCCCTCTTCCAACCAAAAATATCTAGAAAAACAAGAATTTACCCAAAAAGAATCTACTCCATCTACATTCATCCCCAATGAAACTAACAATGTTGGAAACGAACGAACTATCAGTTCCAAATCAAAAACCATCCGCTTTGATTTAAACGCTGCAGATACAACGCAACTTAAACTATTACCTGGAATCGGCAGTGGATATGCGAAAAGAATTATTGCTTATCGGGATAAACTGGGTGGTTTCATAGAAGTTGAGCAAGTCTCCGAAACTTATCAACTGAGTGAATTAGCCATTCAAAGTATTACAGAACAATGTTTTGTACAAAAAGAAGTCCGGAAAATTGCACTTAATAAAGTAGAAAAAATTACACATCCTTACCTCACTTACGCACAAGCAAATTCCTTGATTTCGTATCGAAAACAACATGGTTCCTATAAAAATGAACAAGATTTACGTGCAATCAAAACACTAAATGAAAGCACTATTCAGCGGATTCTCCCTTATTTATCTTTCGATTAAGTTAAAAAAAATAATATCATCTACGTTGTACTTTTGGGATGATTGTAGGTAGAAGGACTTTTTTTCATCTTGTACAAAAACCTGAATTAAATAGTGATTCCCCCTGAAAGTACACTCCTGAACAATTCCTTTAAATTGTCCATCTTTTAGTGATAATACCAACATTTCAGGACGAAGAAAAGGAGAATTTAGTTTGTATTTCTCTTGAAAATCGGGGGAAATGAGGGTATAAATGCCCGTTAAACCGGCTACATATTCGTTGATAGGAGAGTGATACAGACTTTCAGGTGGGGCAGTTTGAATTAAATTGCCATTTTGAAGAACAGAAATTTCATCTGCCCATGCAAAGGCATCTGTAACATCGTGGGTAACGAAAATACAGACGATTTTTTCCTCTTCGACAAATTCCCGCAATGTATTCTGCAAATGGCGTTTGTTTAAAGGATCAAGATGACTGAAGGGCTCATCAAGTAATAGTACGTCTGGCGTATCCGCCATTGCTTTCACAATGGTTGCACGTTGTTGCTCACCACCTGACACCTCGCGGGGTAAACGATGTCCAATATTTTCTAAACCAGACAATTTTAGCAACATTTCTGTACGCTCCATCTGATATTCTTTTTGAAAGAAACGAAGTTCGTACGCGATATTTTCACGAATAGATATATTGGGAAATAAACCATCTTGTTGTCTGACTAGCTTGATTTCTGGATGCCCAGGAACTAATTTTTCATTAGGTGGTTTCACTCGTTCTTCACGTAAAAAAAGAGAACCTGTTGATGGATTTTCCAGTCCAGCGAGTAAATGCAGTAATGTAGATTTCCCAGCCCCACTTTCACCTACAATCGCCCAAACAGAGGAAGGCAATAGTACTTTGGAGACTGGATGAACCAATTGTAGGTCTGCAATAGAAAAGGAAAGTTGATTTAATTGAAACACACAAGGATAAATTTATACAAACCTGAACAGTTTGTGCTTAGTTAAAACGTATGAGGGATAAAATAACCCATGACAATTGTCAAAATGAATCTACTTGATCTTACAAAAATATGTAGATTTGAGAGAATTATGGAGAATCACGGACAAATGCTCGAACAGTATAAGCAACAAACGAAGTGTTTGGTTGCATTAGATTCCATCATTTTTGGGTTTGATGGAGAAAAACTACAATGTTTACTTGTAAAAAGAGGTATCCAAACAGACCAAGAAAGTTGGTCACTGATGGGTGGGTGGCTACGGCCGGATGAAAGTCTCGATCAGGCTGCAAACCGTATTGTTGTTGAATTAACAGGATTAAATCATGTATTTCTAGAACAACTCTATAGCTTCGGTAATCCAATGCGTGACCCTATTGAAAGAACTGTGTCAATCACTTATTATGCTCTCATTAACGTGCATGCGTATGAAGAAGAGAGGAATAAGAATTTCATCGCAAAATGGTTTGATTTAAACGAACTACCTCCTCTCCTATTCGACCACCATCAGTTTATTCAAACAGCTATACAGGCGCTTAGACAAAAGGCAGCTTTTTACCCTGTCGGTTTCGAGCTTTTACCCGAAAAATTCACGCTACCTCAATTACAAGCACTTTATGAGGCAATTTATATGACAACTTTTGATAAACGAAACTTTAGTAGAAAGATATTATCCCTCGATATTTTGGAAAAATTGGAAGAAAAACAGCGTGGATTTTCTAAAAAAGGGGCTTATTTATATCGTGTAAAAGAAGAAGCAAAAAAAGAATCCGCCAACGATTTTCACTCAATTGTGTCTAACGTTGACGGATTATTTCGACAGAAGCTAATTACTTCTTAATTACCACAATACTCATCTTATCCTTAAAAGTTGTCCCTGCATCTGCATCAATACGTTCGTTTTCGATGCCAGCGGCAAGAAGAGCTCTTTTTAAGGCAAATGCTCTTTTCTTAGCTAATTTTGGTTCTGACTTTGTTTTACCAAATCCTTCAAATCTAATTTGAAGATTTGGGTTATTTTTCATTGTCTCTACAAGCGATGCAATAGCTTCTTTGCTATTTGCATTAGGTTCCACATCTTTCTTTGTCGCGAATGTAATTTCTGGAAGGACAAATTTCTTACCTGCAGGCTGAGTTGCATCCTTCACATAACTAGTCAGAGCAGGATATAAATCAACTTTTTGAACTTCCGCCTCCTCCACTACATTCGGTACAGGCACCGTTTCTTTGGTCATCATGCTATCAATTTGATCAGGTGTAATAGTTTGATCATCCATTACTTCCACGACCTCATCCGTACTATTTTCATCAAATAAGGCAATATTTTGTTGAGACTGATACCAATAAGCACCAGCAGCAACCAAGACGGCAGCTATACCAATTGCCAGAATTGTTTGAATAGATACACCTCCAGCATTTGAAGAATGTTGTACATCCGCATTTGTAGTGTAAGAAGTAGCGACTTGAGGAGGGAAATCTTCTTTTTTAAGCTTCTTTGGTTGTGTAGATGCGAATTTGTAACTGATAAGGTCTTGTAAACCAAGTGCAGGAACCATTTTGTCTAATAGCCCGGGAGGTGCAGTCGTTAAGAGTGCTTCGTGATGTGTTTGCATGAAATATACCAAATCAGAAACATCCATTTTCTCTTTAGAAACGATTTGTGCAAGCGAGTCAACCAACGAAGTAGTAACTAAGCCAATAAAAATCGTCGAGCAAACCTTATTTGCACCCGCATATGAACCAATGGTACTAACTAATGGGCTTTTAAATGCAGGAAAAACCTGACTAATTAACTTATTTCCCTTTTCGACGACAGCGTCCAATAATTCTTTGTCAGCTAAAATAGCATCAAAGTTTTCAATGAAAGGTGAGCTTTGAACCCCGCCAACGACTTGAGAATACAAGAGGTTTGCTCCCATATTACTGTTACTTCTGCGTATCAGACCTGCGACAAGTGTAAAATAAATTCCTTTGATTGCCTTATCCACGTCACCAGCTTCAGATCCAACAATTTTTTTAATGGTTTCGAGTCTATCCTCCGTGAAAATAGTCTCGTAGTCGTTAAACAGTTTCATACCTTAATTTATCTTCTTTATTCATTACGATATGCAAAATAACACAAAAAGAAGAACGCAAGCACGTATATTAGCAAATTATATATTTATTGGCTTGTTTATAGATATAAATTTTTCATGATAGCAATGCCTAAAAATAACATACATGAACGGCTTCGATTCTTTTGATGTTCCGCTTTCTCTTTCATTACCAACAAGAAACGAGCCTTAGCTCACATGAACTTATCTCATATTACTTATCTTTGTTATGCTGAAAAACTTTTTTTCAGAAAATAAAAACATACATTCGTAATTCAGATAGCATATAAATATGAGACTTCGAACTGAATTAGAACCGATTCTCTCTAACTTTGAACTACAACCGAAGAGTAAAATTGTTACCATCGGTTCGTGCTTTTCGGATCATATTGGTCAACTTCTACAGGATAATAAAATAGATTGCATCAAAAACCCAATGGGTACTATCTACAATCCCCTTTCTATTTTTGCAGCTATCCAAGCGGGAATTGAATCAAGAGAACCTCATTCGGAGTTATTTGTGAATAAAGGAACTATTTGGCATCATTTTAATTTTCATTCATCTTTCTGGAGTGAATCAAAATCTGACCTTATCACTCAAATACAACAAGCAAAGTTTGAATTAAAAAATGCTATTTCAAACGCAAACGTATTAGTGATTACATTCGGAACATCCTATGTCTATCGACACAAGGAAACACAAGAATATATAGCTAATTGTCATAAAGTACCTGCTTCTTCGTTTGAGAAAATTTTACTTTCAGACTTGGAGATAATAAGTTCATTTTCGAATGTTTACCAAAAATTAATACAACTGAACCCATCACTACATATTCTTCTTACGATCAGCCCTGTAAGACATACAAAAGATACGCTCACGTTTAATGCACTAAGTAAAAGTATTCTTCGAGTAGTTTCTCATCGCTTACAAGAATCTTACAAAAATGTATCTTATTTTCCTGTTTTAGAAATCATGCAAGATGACTTACGTGATTACAGATTTTATGAAAAAGATTTGATTCACCCAAATCAACAAGCGATTGAATATATCTATGAACGATTCCGTACTGCTTATTTTTCAGAAAGTCTTCAGAAGTTACACGACGAATGGCAAAAAATAAAATTAGCATTACAGCATAAACCCTTTTACACAGGCACAATAAGTCACCTTCATTTTTTGGAAAATTTGGTTAAAAAACTAGGCCAAATAAATGAAAAAATAGATGTAACTACAGAAATAAAAAATGTAGAAAGTCAACTAGAAGAAATTCGCAGGAAATTGGATTAAACTAATTTTTCAGTTTACTTGTTGAAAAACGTAGGAACTCTACCAACAAAATAAATCTAACAACGCATGGGAGAATTGACCATAACGAAAGAGAAAGTACTTTTAGCCCTTGGCACGGTGCAAGAGCCAGACTTAAAAAAAGATTTGGTTACGTTAAACATGATTAAGGACGTCGAGGTTGGTGTCAATCAAGTTTCATTCACTGTGGTATTGACCACTCCAGCTTGTCCGCTCAAGGAAAAAATAAAGAGTGATTGTACAAAAGCAATACATGCACAATTAAGTGCTGACATTGAAGTTTCCATCAAAATGACTGCTGATGTTACTTCTGTACGTGACCAATCCCCTACACTCCCGGGCGTAAAAAACATCATCGCTATTTCATCAGGAAAAGGAGGCGTTGGAAAGTCAACGGTAACTGTGAATTTAGCCATGGCTTTAAAAGCAGCAGGGGCAAAAGTGGGTATTATTGATGCTGATATTTCTGGGCCTTCCATTCCAGTGATGTTTGGTGGGGAAGATTTACAACCCTTGATTACGCAAAAAGAGGGGAAGAATATGATTTCTCCTATCCTACAGTATGGGATTAAAATGATATCTATCGGATTCCTAACACCTGCAGAAAGTGCTGTTGTTTGGCGTGGGCCTATGGCAAGTCAAGCACTTCGTCAATTTTTTGGAGATGTGGATTGGGGAGAATTGGATTATCTATTGATTGATTTACCTCCTGGGACAAGTGACATTCACCTAACTTTGGTACAAACGGTTCCGGTAACTGGGGCAATTGTCGTTACAACACCACAAAAAGTGGCCTTGGCAGATGCGATGAAAGGCATGGCGATGTTCAAGCAACCTCAAATCAATGTGCCTGTTTTAGGGGTGATTGAAAACATGGCTTACTTTACGCCTGCGGAACTTCCAGACAACAAATACTATATTTTTGGTCAAGGTGGCGGGCAGCAATTGGCGGACAAATACGAAGTTCCACTATTGGGTCAAATCCCCTTAGTACAAGGTATTCGGGAAGGCGGCGACTCGGGAAGACCTATTATGATGGAAAGTGAAAATCCAACAACTGTGGCGTTCAGCCAAGCAGCGTCCGCTTTAGCTCAGCAAGTGGCGATTCGGAATGCTCAGGAACCTAAAACCAACCGAGTCATTGTCCAATAAAATTTAAAAAAGGGGGAAGATAACTTATTCTATCTGAAAGTAGACTATTTGCGGATAGATATGTATTTTTACATTCTGAAAATGAAAAACCATGCAAGAAATTACAAAACGCATTGAAGCTGCTTTAGATACAGTAAGACCCTATTTAGAGGCAGATGGAGGGAATGTCAAAATAATCGAGTTGACAGATGACATGGTGGTAAAGTTAGAATTAGTGGGATCTTGCAGTTCGTGCCCTATGTCGGCCATGACCTTCAAGGCAGGTTTAGAAGAAGCTATTCTAAAAGCTGTACCTGAAATTTCCAAGGTCATCGCTGTAAACCTGACCACGACAAAATAATCAATCGACTTGAAGGCATCAAGCCCTTGAAATCAGTTATAATCTCAAAAGTCGCTACCTATTAGCGACTTTTTTGTTAATTTGTCTTGTGCTTTCAAAATTACTGCATTAATTTATTTGAGTGTTATGATACAAAAGTTGAAAATTGGGGTATTTTTCGGGGGGATTTCCAAAGAAAGAGAACAGTCTTTTCGCTGGGCCAAATCTATCCTACGTCATCTAGATCTACAACTATTCGAACCCATTCTTTTATTTGTTGATAGTTTGGGAAATATCATTCATGTAGAAGAAACAATTCTCGAAGAAGAGTCCATTCGTCGATTTTACCCGTCGAGAAATTTAAACCGAGGCTATCGAATTTACATTGAACATCTTGGCAAATTAAATGAAACACAGCTGTACAAACTTATTTATAAGATTGGTAGACAAGTTAAATTAGAAAATCTTGCTTCTCAAATTGACTTCGGATTACTGGCGATTCAGGGCTCTGTCAAAGAATCAGGGCAAATTCAAGGAATATTAGACTGGTTGCATATTCCATATTCAGGGCCATCCTTGTTGGGTGCAGCTATTCAATCTGATCGCGCTTTTTTACATACCATTTTTGATGCTTCGACGTATTCAGAAAAGAAGTACCAAACTATTTCTTATACAGAATGGACACACGCTGACAAAGGGAAGATTTTTCAAGATATTATCAACCAAATTGGATTCCCTTTTATCATTAGCCCCGCTTCGCAAAGCTTTGAGAAAAACCATATAATCATCAAAAAAAGAAGTCTTGAAGAATTTATTCGTTCTGTTCAAAAATGCTTTCAGGAAGTAACCATTTACCAAAAAGACTGGAAAAAGGCGAGCACAAAACAACGGAAAAATGCGATTGAGCGGCTTATAAACATCGAATATGGCATTGGTTTACCGGTATTAACACCCAAACAGGAACTCATTGAGCACCCTGCAGATTTGGCTACCTACTTGAATGAGTACTTCAAGATACCTACGAACGAATCCATTACAATACACTCATATAAGATTGAAAATCAACTATTCGTAGAAAGCTTTACAATCGGCCAAGAATTTATTTGTGCCGTAATGAGTGATATGAATGAGAAAATCATTGCATTACCTCCCATTGAAGTATCCACTGAGTCTGAGCTTGGTTTGGCAATAGAAGCGCCTCTTTTACTTACTTCAGAAGAAACGACCAGACAAATAAGAGGAATGGCCACCACACTTTTTCAGAAAACTAAACAAGATTTTTTAACTTTTTTTAGGGGATATGTTACCCCAGACAAACGAATTGTTTTTCAGGAAATTTACCCACAACCCTTATTGACTCATCTCTCGCTAGCAAAAAAAATCTTATCTCTATTTGGATTTACTCCGCAAGATTTATTTACGGCACAAATCATATATGGAACAGCTTCCAAAAAGAAAAATGGGGGTATTCTACCAATTTATGACCAATTACTATCACGTTTGCATGTAGCAATTTCAACCAATAAACTGGCTGAAAAGACTAAAATAGGTGTATTATTTGAAGAAAATAGTACCCAATATGTACAAGCATCACGTTGGTTCGAAGCCATTCGAAAAAAAGAAGGCGAGCAGATAGAGCCCATTGCGATCTGCTTGGCTGCCAATGGCTTGATGTTCCAAATACCGAGTCAATGGATGAACTTTGACTCATTTGAAGAACTTGCATATATTTTAAGCAAGAAAAATACACCTGAGATTGAAAATTTAAAAATAGAGTTACTCTCGATACTCAATACCGTAAGTCAATCTATGGATTTGGATATTACCAAATGGGAAGAACAAAACATTATAGACGAACTTCAGGCTGTCTATTACGTCAAAGAAGACCGTTTGATTACCTTATAAAATGAAGAAACAGAAATTTTATGTTGTTTGGCAGGGGCGTTCAACGGGTATTTTTAGTACTTGGGAATCCTGTAGAGAGCAAGTTGAAAATGTAGAAAATGCCCAATATAAGTCGTTTGAATCTCGAGAAGAGGCTGAAAAAGCACTTGAAGATGGTTTTTATAAAACACTAGCTAAAAAAAAGAAGCAAGAAGCAGGCACCACACCTGCTGTAGGCTATCCCACACAACATGCCCTCGTAGTTGATGCTGCATGGAATACAAAAACGGGAGATATGGAATATCAAGGCAGACATCTCAAATCAGGTCAATTGGTATTTAAAAAAGGTCCCTTTCAGGATGCAACCAATAATATAGGAGAATTTTTAGCGATTGTGCATGCATTGGCTCTTGCTCAAAAGAGTAATTTAGGAAATATCCCAATCTATTCTGATTCCATGACAGCAATTAGCTGGGTCAAGCGTAAAAAAGCCAATACAAAATTAGTAGCAACAGAGAGGAATAAAGAAGTCTTTGAATTGATAGAACGAGCAGAAAATTGGCTTAATAACCATACTTTTTCTAATCCAGTTCTTAAATGGATAACAGAACAATGGGGAGAAAATCCCGCAGACTTTGGACGGAAATAATGGCTAGGCGACAAAAAAATACTTTTTTTCAATTTAAAAAATTTACGGTTTACCAAGATAAATCCGCAATGAAAGTATGTACAGATGCTTGTATATTTGGAGCAGTCAGTATGTTTCCGAGTGCAGAGACTATTTTAGATATTGGTACTGGAACCGGTTTACTTTCTTTGATGCTTGCACAACGCTATCCCACAAGTCAAATTACAGCACTTGAAATTGACGAAAATGCAGTACAGCAGGCGAGAGAAAACAGTGCTGAAAGTCCATTTGCAAAACGAATAACTATTTTGCAAACCCCAGTGCAAGATTATTATACCGATGGGAGCGCCTTATTTTCAGGAATTATTTGTAATCCACCTTTTTATGAAAATGCATTAAAATCAACAAATAACCAAAAAAATGTGGCACATCACCATACCATGCTCACATTTAATGAGCTCGTAGATGCCGTTCATCGACTTTTGGAACCCAAAGGAGTTTGTTGGATTTTACTTCCTCCTACTGAAATGGAAAAGCTTTCCCGTATCTTTACAAAAAAATCATTTTTCAAAACCAAATCTATCTCTATTTCACATCAACCGGGCAAGCCGATCATTCGAGAAATTTGTTGTTTTGAAAGGAATAACAGAGATATACCAATTGAAATTGAACAGCTCTCTATTTTTGAAACGGATGGAGCCTATACTTCTAGAATTAAAGACGTATTGAAAGAATTTTATCTAATTTTTTAGACATTTGTATTTGAACACCTTATTCTAGAAGAAAAAGGAAATTTTATAAAAGAAAACGAACATGGAGAATATAGAAATCAGCGTGTTGATTCCTTTGTACAACGAGGCAGAGTCACTCCCAGAGTTGCATGATTGGATTGTAGAGGTAATGAAAAAAAACCAATTCAGCTACGAGATCCTATTCATGGATGATGGTAGTACAGATGCCTCTTGGTCTGTTATTTGTGATTTGAAATCAAAAAATCCAAATGTTAGAGGGTTTCGATTTTTACGAAATAACGGAAAAACAGCGGCTCTACAAACAGGATTTAATTGTAGCAAAGGTAGTGTTGTCATTACGATGGATGCTGATTTACAAGACAGCCCTGAGGAAATTCCAGATCTTTTCCGGATGATAACCCAAGATGGTTACGACGTTGTCTCTGGTTGGAAGAAAAAAAGGTATGACCCACTGAGTAAAACACTTCCTACCAAGTTGTTTAATGCAGTGACACGGAAAATTTCTGGCGTATATCTACATGATTTTAATTGCGGATTAAAAGCTTATAAATCTAAAGTTGTCAAGAATATACTCATCTATGGTGAAATGCATCGGTACATCCCTGTTATCGCCAAGTGGAATGGATTCAGTAAAATCGGAGAAAAAGTTGTGCAACATCAAGCACGGAAATACGGCTCAACTAAATTTGGATTTGACCGCTTCATCAATGGTTTTTTAGACTTACTTTCTATCACATTCCTACATAAATTTGGAAGAAGACCCATGCACTTTTTTGGAACACTTGGGATTCTTTCCTTTTTTCTTGGAACAATTTCTACTGTATCGCTCATTTTCGTAAAACTTTACAATATTTGGATGAACCAAGCGTACAGAGATGTTACCAATAATCCACTCTTTTTCTTAGCCCTATTAGCTATCGTAGTAGGCGTACAATTATTCTTGGCAGGATTCATTGGAGAACTTTCCGTAAAGCACTCTATTACAAAAGATGAATATACCGTAGGAGAAGAAGTATAAGTTCATGTTCTACGTATTACTTACAAATAACCATTTACTAAAAATAAGTGGTTATTTTTTTATGCTTTCTTGACATAATAATCTTTTTTACTGAAATTGCATTAAGTCCCAAAACAAAAAATAATGATGCAAAAAATTCACTTTGCTTCCCTACTCTATTTTATTCTTAGCATAGCTACTAAATCCTATGCAGAAGAAAGAATACCTTTCATTCAACAGTCGATACAAGGCACTTGGGTAATAACCAAATTTGAAAGTACAAGCATTGTTGACGGAGAACTTTTGAAAAAGCAAGACATACCTGAGTCTAAAAAGAGATGTCCGAAACTCACTTTTTCAAGTAATAATAGGTTTATTGCACAAGAAATGCTTTTTTCATTTCCTGATGGAACTGCAAGAACCTTCTCATTCTCAGGTCAGTTTTCATTGAATGATTCCACTAGGATTATGCGCTTATCTTTCAATGACCCTACAGATAACCAACCTTTGCAATTATTCTTTAAAGTTGAGGTTTCAGAAGAAGGAATTGAGCTTCTAGTCAATAAAGAAGAACTATTTATGTACATGGACTTTATCTCCTCCAAAGATAGCTTTGCATCCACGTTGAATGACTTATTTAAGACTTCCGTTCAGTCCTATTCAAGTCATTATTTTTTAAAGAAATCATACCAGTAGTAGTTACTTGTACCAATCTTTCCAAAGCTGGTCTAAACGGCTAGCTATTTCTTTTTCTCGGGTGTTGTCTGCGGGTGTATAAATTGTTGTGCCTTTTAACTGTTCAGGCAGAAAATTCTGTTTAGCAAAATGCCCCTTGAAACCGTGACTATATAAATAATCGTCACCATAACCTAGATCTTTCATTAATTTGGTGGGTGCGTTTCTAAGCGCCAAGGGAACAGGCAGATCACTTGTCTCTTTAGCTAATGCAATTGCCTTATCTACAGCTAAATACGAGGAGTTTGATTTTGGTGAACTAGCTAAATACACGATTGCCTCTGCCAAAATAATTCGGCTCTCGGGCTTTCCAATCACTTTGACAGCATCAAAACAATTTTTGGCTAAAATTAAAGCCGTTGGATTCGCCAAACCAATGTCTTCCGCTGCTAAAATCAGTAATCGACGGGCGATAAAAGTATCCTCTTCACCACCGTTCCACATTCTACCAAACCAATATAGCGCTGCGTGTGGGTCTGAACCTCGAACAGATTTAATAAATGCGGAAATAATGTCATAGTGCTGTTCGCCAGATTTGTCGTATTTTACTGCATTTTTTTGAACGATTTCTTCAACGAGCGCATCAGAAATCGTGATTATAGGCTCAGACCATTGGGACAACGCCACGATTTCCAATAAATTTAATAATTTTCTTGCATCACCACCCGACAAACGTAGCAAAGCAACAGTGCTTTCTACTTGAAATTCTTTCGTTTTAAGAAATACATCCGATGTGATAGCACGATGCAGCAATCCTTCCAATTCTTTTATCTCGAGTGGTTCTAGCACATAAATTTGACATCTGGAGAGCAAAGCAGCATTGATTTCAAAAGACGGATTCTCTGTAGTTGCACCGATGAGAGTAATTTGTCCTTTTTCGACAGCGAATAGCAAAGAATCTTGTTGTGATTTAGAAAAACGATGAATTTCATCAATAAATAAAAGAGGTGGAAACAAACCATCTGCTTTCTGAATAACCTCTCTCAAATCTTTTACTCCTGAGCTAATGGCGCTTAAGGCTACAAATGGGCGCTTAAGCGTTTGAGCAATTAACAATGCAAGAGATGTTTTTCCTACACCTGGCGGTCCCCACAGAATCAAGGATCGAATCATTTTATTTTCAATTGCTCTTCGAAGGGGTTTATCAGGAGCAAGAAGTGTTTTCTGTCCTACAAAAGAATCCAAGGAAGTAGGACGCATTCGTTCAGAAAGCGGTTCTTGGGTCGTGTAAATTTCGTTTGACATGAATTTTATTGAGAAAAAAAGTGCGTTTCGTGTACAAAAAAGCATTTCATCACCAATTAGTGCTGAATATCCCCCATTTTTAGTAAATGGAGTACCATTAATTCAAATATAATGTAAATTTGTGGACTAAATTGTTGCATTAGATGATAGACTGTACAGTCGTCAGCTCGTAACAATAGAGGTTTTGAGTTAGATAAACAAAATAGTCCAGGGATTTTCCTTGGACTATTTTTCTTTTAAATGCAAAAATCTATAACTTTTTACCGAAAAAATTGGATTAATCATGAATAAATTTTAATTTCAGAATTGAACCATACCTAAGCTTATTCGTATCGTATCTTTTCTTTCACTATATTAACTCCAATTTGTATGACGACTGTTAACCAACTCTTAAACAAAAAAAAGGAACAACATGAAGTATTCTCTGTTACTCCAAGTACACTAGTCATTGATGCCCTTCAGCTCATGTCTGATAAGAACATCGGGGTCGTTGTAGTTTTAGAACAAAGCAAATTAGTGGGGATTTTTTCTGAACGTGACTACGCAAGAAAAGGAGTTATTCAGGGACGTCAAGCAGCTACTACTCAGATTTCAGACGTAATGACATCTTCCGTCTTTACAGTAACACGAGAGAAAACAATACGTGACTGTATGAATCTGATGAGTACGCACAAATTTCGACATTTACCTGTCATGGAAGGTGAAGAAGTCATCGGAGTTTTGAGTATCAGTGATATTGTCACACAGATAATCTCCGAACAAAAAGAACATATTCAGTACTTAGAAAATTATATTTCTGGCTCTTAAATCTAGTTAAGGTTTTATGTGAGTTCAAAAAATATCAATATCTTGCAAAAAAGATAGTGGGTTTCCTTTTATGCCCACTATTAACCAAAAACAAGTTAACCTATGGCAAAAAAGAAAACAGATGCGTCAATAGAAACGCAACCTGTTCCATCAACTCCTATTTTTCAAGCAGTTGAACCTTACACACTCTTTACTGATTTTGACATCCAGTTATTCCAATCAGGGAAACATTACAAGTTGTACGAAAAAATGGGTTCTCATGTGGTTCAAAACCAAGGAGTCACTGGTACCTATTTCGCAGTTTGGGCACCTAATGCTGCCTCTGTTCACGTCATCGGGAATTTCAATGGATGGAATGACCAATCACATGGTTTATATCCAAGATGGGATGGCTCTGGTATTTGGGAGGGCTGGATTCAGCAAATCGGGAATGGTGAAGTTTATAAATATTCTATCATCACGAATAATGGAGGAGGTAAATTAGAGAAAGGAGACCCATATGCGCTTCGTTGGGAGATTCCTCCACAAACGGCTTCTATTATTTGGGATACTTGGTACGAATGGGATGACCAAGATTGGATGAAGAAAAGAGGCAGTAAAAATGCATTGACTTCACCTATTTCTGTGTATGAAATTCATCTTGGCTCTTGGAAAAGAGACCCTTCTAACCCAGAAAGACGCCTCACCTACCGTGAAATTGCGGATACATTGGTTCCTTATGTAAAAGAAATGGGCTTTACACATGTCGAATTCATGCCTGTTATGCAGCATCCGTACGAACCTTCTTGGGGCTACCAAATTACTGGATACTTTGCTGCCTCAAGCCAATTTGGAACTCCACAAGACTTTATGTATTTGGTTGAACAACTGCATAAAAATGACATTGGCGTTCTTTTGGATTGGGTTCCTTCGCATTATCCAGGTGATGCGCATGGTATCTACCGTTTTGATGGCACAGCCTTGTACGAACACGAAGACCCAAGAGAAGGCTATCATCCTGACTGGAAAAGTTATATTTTCAACTATGGTCGCTACGAAGTTCGCTCGTTTTTGATTAGTAATGCCTTGTTTTGGCTAGATAGATTCCATGCAGACGGGCTACGCGTAGATGCCGTAGCTTCTATGTTGTATCGAGATTATTCCCGCAATGCAGGCGAGTGGATCCCGAATATTTTTGGTGGACGGGAAAACCTAGAAGTCATTTCTTTATTCAAAGAATTAAACGAAGTCATTTACAAGGAATTTCCTGATACACAGACCATTGCTGAAGAATCAACAGCTTTCCCAGGAGTTTCAAGACCAGTCTATACAGGCGGTTTAGGCTTCGGAATGAAATGGATGATGGGCTGGATGAACGATACACTTCGGTATTTTGCCAAAGATCCAATGTACAGAAAATGGCACCAAGACGACTTGACGTTCAGTACTGTTTATGCGTTTTCGGAGAATTTTATGCTCCCTTTGTCCCATGACGAAGTGGTATATGGAAAAGGCTCCCTCTTGAATAAAATGCCTGGAGATGATTGGCGAAAATTTGCTAATTTACGCTTGCTGTTTTCGTATATGTTTACCCATCCGGGGTCAAAACTGGTATTTATGGGAGGCGAATTTGGGCAACGCGAAGAGTGGAATTTCCAAAATAGCTTGGATTGGCATTTGTTAGAGCACGAATCACACAAAGGCATGGCTCGTTTGATGCAAGGTTTGAATCAATTGTATAAATCTGAACCTGCACTTTTTGATAAACAGTTCAGTCACGAAGGTTTTGAATGGATTGATACTACCGACAGAGAAAACAGTGTCGTCTATTATAGCAGAAAAGGGTTCCAAGAAGCAGATAATTTATACATTATCTTGAATTTAACGCCTGTTCCACACTATAATTACCGAGTTGGTGTGGCAGAAGAAGGTGTCTATACAGAGCTATTCAATTCAGATTCGTCTGAATACTGGGGAAGCGGTGTGGTGAATCAGAATAAAAAATCGGAGGCATTGCCTTGGCACGGAAAATCATATTCAATGGAAATATCTTTACCTCCACTTGGAGCGGCTATTTTCAAGTTGAAGAAATAAGCACAAAACAAAAAAGCTATCTGAAAACAGATAGCTTTTTTTGTGATTCACGGAGAATCCTTATTTTACTTTATCAACAATCGCTTTGAAAGCCTCAGGGTGATTTAAAGCTAAATCAGCTAAAACTTTTCTGTTTAGTTCGATTCCAGACTTGGCTAATTTATCCATGAAAACAGAATAAGACAAGCCGTTCATTCTAGTTGCTGCGTTGATACGAACAATCCAGAGTCTGCGGAAACTTCTTTTCTTTTGTTTACGACCGATGTACGCGTAAACGAGACCTTTTTCAACTGCATTTTTGGCAACAGTCCAAACGTTCTTACGACGACCGAAATACCCTTTTGCTAGTTTAAGAATTTTTTTTCTTCTTGCTTTTGAAGCAACGTGATTGACACTACGTGGCATAATTTTGTACGTTTTTTGACTACGGCGGGCTTATTGCCTCTTTTATGGCCGATTGTCGGGTGAAACAAGGGAACCTTACGCGAAATTACGCGTGGATTAAAGCTTTGATTCTACTTTCATCTTGTGGACTTACTAGAGTCGAAGATGCAAGTACTCTCTTACGCTTTGTTGACTTTTTAGTCAAAATGTGGCTGTGGAATGCGTGTTTACGCTTGATTTTTCCGGTGCCTGTTAGTTTGAAGCGTTTTTTCGCTCCTGAGTTTGTCTTTTGCTTTGGCATCGTACTAAACAGGTTTAAAATGTATGAAAAAGTAAATAGGATGCAAATTTCGCAAATTTTTATAACATATCCTATATCTCACTTCTTATTTTCATTTATTCCACTTCAATCTCCAAAATCTGACTACCTATGAGAAAAACATAACCTTTCTATCTATTTACTTGGTCATCAACTATCTAACTTTCCGTTGGGAATATTGGCTTCATTCTCTTTCATTTTCTTTGTTATCCTTCTAATTTTGCAATTCATTTATTTCTTCCATCTATGCCTTTCCCAACTTCTTATGCAATTTTCACATTTACATAATCACACCCAATTTTCGCTACTTGACGGGGCTTCCAACATAGATAAGTTGTTCAAGAAAGCGCAAAAGGACCAAATGCCAGCTATGGCGATTACCGACCACGGCAACATGTTTGGC
>CAYNRA010000040.1:0-26921 GCA_964399465.1 uncultured Cytophagales bacterium | reverse complement strand
ATATCAGAAAGTGTATATTGACCAATTCGACTAAAAAAGTGAATCATCAAAGCCAAAGTAAAAGAGAACTGTATCCAACTCCAAGTAATTAATTTGATTGAGCTAGACGGGTTATATTTTACGTATTTGTGCGGATTCTCAATTTTAGGAACCGGAAAACGCGCTTCCATATCAGCCGGTCTCCAACCAGTTGGCTTAAACCAAATAAGTAGCTTATCTCTCCAAGAACGTGTATAAATCGCGTCTTTTATTAATAGAAACAAATGTTGAAAATTTATCTTAAATGGATTCCACGTACGAACAGGTCGGGTGATCCCATAAACAGGCGGAATAGCAGGGTCTTCCTCCTTAAATGTTCCAAAAAGTTTATCCCAAATAATAAAGATTTGACTATGATTTTTATCTAAATATTCAGGGTTAATGGCGTGGTGTACGCGGTGGTGCGAAGGCGTAACGAGAATTTTCTCAAGAAATCCCATTCGGTTGATATAGGTGGTATGATACCAAAACTGAGCAAACAAATGAATGGGAGCTACAATAGCAATGACCTTCGAATCTATACCCAAAAGAGCCGCGGGAAGAAGGAAGAAAGTAAACAAATTAACAAAAGAAGAGATACTCTGACGAAGCGCACACGCTAGATTAAATTCCTCGCTGCTGTGATGAACTGCGTGTTTGTTCCAAAAGAAATTGACTTGATGACTGAGCCGATGTACCCAATACCCCGCAAAATCCAATGCAATAAACGCAACAAGATACACCCAAATAGTTGATTCTATGCGAACAATCGCTGTGTGCGAAACCAACCAATCATATGACATGATAGAGACACTTATACCGAGCACATCTTTGATGACATTTGTAAACCCGGAACTCAGACTTGCAATCGTATCCATCGGCTTGAAAGACTCTTTCCTCCAAAAATAACCGTAGATTTTTTCAATCATAACCAACCCGAAAAAAGCAGGCATAGCCATGATTAGAATACTTGCGTAGGTTTCCATCTTTTATCTTTTCTGAAGTATAATTGCAAAAATGCCCGACAAAAGTAGAAAGGATTTCTATTTATTAAAATAATTTATAGAAAAAATTGACTATTTTAAAGAATATCGATACATAAAATCACAAAAATAGCCTGTAGGATAAAAGCCGCGTTACCAAATAATTTTTGGCAACGCGGCTTTTACCTTGGGATGTTTTCAATTTTTGATGGGATTTAGTTGACAAAAAATACTTTTTCAAAAGAATATTTTGTCAACTTTCCCTCAGAATTTCATTATTTTATTTACCCTATAATAGAGTTTTGCGGTTTTCCACCTAGTTTATACGGATAGTCCGTGGTGTAATGCAAACCTCGGCTTTCCTTGCGTTGCATGGCACACCGAATAACCAAATCTGCACAAAGAATCAAGTTCCGTAACTCACACAACTTAACGGACAACTTCGTTTTTTTATAAAACTCTTCCGTCTCTTCTTTTAAAAGTTGAACCCTTCTATAAGCTCGCTCAAGGCGGAAATCACTTCGTACAATTCCGACATAATCAGACATCGTTTTTTGAAGCTCCCGCAGGTTGTGTGTCACCAAAACTTCTTCGTTTGACTGCAACGTGCCGAACTCGTCCCAATCAGGGATATTTTCTTGAAAATAGAGAGATTCTACTTCCTGGAGCGCTTTTTCCGCGATTCGATGTCCAAAAACGGCTGCTTCTAATAAAGAATTGGAAGCGAGTCGATTTGCACCGTGCAAGCCCGTTGAGGTACATTCACCACAAGCATATAACCGTTGAATACTGGAGCGACCAAATTCATCTACCAAAATTCCACCACATAAATAATGCGCAGCAGGCGTGACCGGAATTTGTTCTTTCGTGATATCAATGCCAACGCTTAAACATTTTTCATAGATTGTCGGAAAGTGTTCGAGAATATGTTCTTTAGATCGATGCGTTATATCTAGGAATACGTGCGGTTCTCCCCATTTTTTCATTTCAGCATCGATAGAACGTGCTACAATATCACGAGGGGCAAGCGAGCCCCGTTCGTCGTAATCATACATAAATTCACGCCCTTTTTTATCGCGTAAAACGCCCCCTTCTCCTCGTACTGCCTCAGTAATCAAGAAACTAGGATATTCATCCGGATTATACAAAGACGTAGGGTGAAACTGCATCATTTCCATGTCACGCACCTTCCCTTTGGCACGGTAAGTCATGGCTATTCCATCACCAGTAGCAATAACTGGATTGGTGGTAGAAGAATAAATATGTCCAGCTCCACCCGTTGCCATCAGTGTCACTTTGGATAAAATAGTTTCCACTTTTTGGGTGTGTATATTAAGGGCATAAACGCCAAAACACGTAATGTCATTGGTTTCACGCGTGACTTCAACCCCTAGATGGTGTTGTGTGATGAGTTCTACGGCAAAATAGTGCGTGAGGAGGGTGATATTCGGATTTTGATGCACTTGTTCTAGCAGAGCGCGTTCAATTTCTTTTCCAGTTATATCTTTGTAATGAAGAATACGGTTTTCGGAATGTCCACCTTCCCGAACGAGATTGTATTCTCCATCATCTTGGCGATCAAATTGTGTACCGTATGCGATTAATTCCTTGATTCTGTCTGGCCCTTCAGTAACGACAATTTCAACGATTTTACGGTCACAGAGTCCATCGCCCGCCACCAATGTATCTTGAATATGTTTATCAAAGCTATCGGTTTCAGGGTCAAAAACAGCTGCAATGCCTCCTTGTGCATACTTGGTATTTGTTTCATCGGCGGTTACTTTAGTTAAAATCAACACATGCCCTTTTTGTGCTGCTTTGAGTGCGAAACTTAATCCGGCGATTCCTGAACCAATGACCAAAAAATCAGTTTTTTGCATAATGAATTGTGGATTCAAAATAAGTAATCAAACCTAAGTTTAAGAAATCGTTATTCTTTAAGTTAAATAAGTTTCCTTTCTGTGCTTCTTTGAAATATTATTTCAAGATAACGATTACAAAAAAGAGTTACGAATGATAAATAGACAGATATGGATTATGCGGTTCTTGTTGTGGTATTTTTCAAAGATAAAATTGATTATGACCTAGCTAAACCGACTTTTTTAAAATAAGTACCATTTTTTTTTCTAACTTCGTTTCCTATTTTTTGTAAAGATGATGCACACAAATTTACACTTTCTTTCGTGTTCTCAGGAAGTTTTTTCAAAGAGCTCTGTCCGAACAAGAAGAAGCGATAAAAAACAAAGAACTAACTATTTCATTATCAATAAATAACAAAAAAATCATTTTAGATAGACTGATTTTTTTGGAGTGTAATGATAAAGATTTTTGTACATTAGCATACAACATAACCACTATACATTCTTAATCAGCTGTTAGATTTCTAACAAAACAAACCGTTTATGCCGACAACCGCGATAGAGCAACTAGCCAAGGATAAGCTCAAAGAGATTTTTGGGTTTGATAATTTTAGAGGTAATCAAGAAGTTATCATCAAGAGTGTTCTTGATCGTAAAAACACGTTTGTGATTATGCCAACTGGTGCAGGAAAATCGCTGTGCTACCAGCTTCCTGCCATTGTTCAAGAAGGGACTGCCGTTGTGATTTCTCCCTTGATTGCCCTCATGAAAAATCAGGTAGATCAAATGACTGCCTTCGGAATTAACGCGCAGTTCTTAAATTCTACACTCAATAAATCCGAAATTACGAAGGTAAAAAATGACGTATTGAGTGGCACTTGTAAATTACTTTACATCGCACCAGAATCATTGAACAAAGTCGAAAACCTCGACTTTCTGAAAAAAGCAATGATTTCTTTCGTAGCCGTTGATGAAGCCCACTGTATCTCTGAATGGGGACACGATTTCAGACCTGAATACCGTCGCATTCGGAGTATTATCGAAAGCATCAATCCAGAACTTCCTATTGTAGCCCTCACAGCCACTGCGACACCGAAAGTTCAGCAAGATATTCAACGGAATTTAAACATGGACGATTCAGTTGTCTATAAATCGTCTTTCAATCGTAAGAACTTATACTACGAAATCCGGCCTAAAACCAACGCCAAAAAGCAACTTATCCGATATGTCGCCAATAACAAAGGTAAATCTGGAATCATTTATTGCTTGAGCCGAAAAAAGGTAGAGGAAATTGCCGAGCTTCTCAATGTAAACGGCATTAAGGCACTTCCTTATCATGCAGGACTCGAAAGCGACCAACGCATGAAAAATCAAGATGCCTTCTTAAACGAAGAATGTAGCGTGATTGTCGCTACCATCGCTTTCGGAATGGGAATTGATAAACCGGATGTGCGTTTCGTGATTCACTATGACGCACCCAAGTCATTGGAAGGCTATTACCAAGAAACAGGACGCGCAGGACGCGATGGATTGGAAGGAAACTGCTTAATGTTTTACAGCTTTGACGACATCCTGAAACTCGAAAAATTCAATAAAGATAAAAACGTTTCTGAGCGTGACAATGCCAAGGCACTTTTGCTTGAAATGGTTGCTTACTCTAATCTCGGCATTTGCCGCCGCCGTCAATTACTCAGCTATTTTGGTGAGTTCATGGAAAAAGATTGTGGTTTCTGTGATAATTGCCTCAAGCCAACCAAGCGAATCAAAGTGGAAAAACAAGTTACGCTCGCACTTCAAGCTATCTTGCAAACAGGTGAGCGTTTTACGGTTAATCACATTGCAGATGTCCTGACGGCTAGTAAATCCAATGCATATATTGCAAGCTATCAACATGATCAACTTGATGTATATGGGAAAGGGCTGCAGTATTTCCAAGAGAAAAAAGAAGACGATGATAGCGACGAGGACGATGAAACGCCTAAAGCCCCACAGGCAGATTTAAACATTGACCAGAAAATAACGCTTGCAGACAAATGGGTATCTGTTATACGTCAATTGCTTGTTTTTGGGTTTATAGAAAAAGATATTGAAAATTACGGTGTCGTTTATCTGTCTGAAAAAGGTAAAAAATACCTCGAGGACCCTTATCCAGTTGAACTTGCCGAAGATCATAACTACGAAAATACAGAAAGTAGTAAAGACGACGAGATACAAAATGCGCCAGTTACATCTGGAAGTGGCGCTTACGACGTGGCGTTGATGGAATTACTTAAATCTCTTCGCAAGAAAATCGCGAAAGAGAAGAATGTTCCACCTTATGTCGTCTTCCAAGATCCATCTCTCGAAGAAATGGCAACCACTTATCCAACCACAGCCCAAGATTTAGCACAAATCAATGGCGTAGGTATGGGGAAAGTTCAAAAGTTCGGTAAGCCCTTCCTTGAGTTAATCACCAAATATGTTGAAGACAACGAAATTGAAACAACGCAAGATTTAGTGGTTAAGACAACCGTTAATAAGTCGAAAACCAAAATTTTTATCATCCAACAAATTGATAGAAAAGTAGATTTAGACGAAATCGCCGAGTCAAAATCCATGACTCTAGAAGAGTTGATTCAAGAAATCGAACATATTTGTTATTCTGGCACTAAACTCAATCTGAACTACTACATCAACCAAATGATTGACCAGGACAAGCAGGCAGATATTTATGAATATTTTATGCACGCTGACTCTGATAATATCAAACAAGCGATGGAGGAATTTGCAGATTACGAAGACGATATCACCGAAGAGGAAATTCGTTTGATGCGCATCAAATTCTTATCTGAATTTGCTAATTAATTACTCTTTTTTCATTTATCAAAAACGCCCTTATGTGTCGTATAAGGGCGTTTTTGATGAATCAATCATGCCCTTCAGTTCTTCCCACACTTGGTTGGGCGATATTTGATACAAACAAGCAAAATCACCCCGGTGGCAGCGTGTCTTTCCGTACGTGGAACAAGGCCGACAATCAAGCGTGTTATCTTGTACGATCCTATTTTCAACCAATGAAAAGGGGGCATATCCCAAACTCGGATGCGTAGCTCCCCAAATACTCAATGTGGGTACTTGCATCATATTTGCCAAGTGTAAATTGGAAGAATCCAGGCAAACCAGTACATCAAACTGCTTAAAATACGCGAACTGAACCTCGAAAGAATACGATGCCAATGAATGAACGCGTGAAGAACGAGGTAATACGTCTTTCCAAAATACCTCCTCTGCCCTACCGCCCACCAAAAAAAGTGTTGATTTAGGTGCTGACTCTAATATTTTTTCCATCAATTCAGCGAAATAATGAATAGGCCAATTTTTTCCTTTGTGTTGGGAGAACGGTGCGATGGCTATCCATTTTTCTCCCTCATTTTTTCGGGGAATTTGTTGTTCTATGTATTCAGCAGGTTGAATGAACGTTTTATTTGTATCCAAAGATACCGCAGACAATAAGCCAGCTCTCCGCCAGGTGTCTGCATAACGCTCAATCAGTGGAGTGAAGTTTTTTTTTGTCTTCCAAAAACGGCGTGTTGCACCTATTTTTGCCCATTTATCTTTCCGAATCACAGCCGTAGGAATTCCATAAATTGCGGCATACCAACGGCAAATCGTCGAACGAATAGACTGGTGTTGGTCAATCACTCGTGAAGGACGAAGAGACAAAATAAAAGTAGCTAGACGGAGTGTTCCTAAAAAACCTTTGTACGTATCTCTGAAAGAAATCCCTTTAAAATGGAGTCTAGAATGACCAGTAAAGAAGGACGAAAATGCAGAATTACTTACGACAATAATCTCTAAATCAGGATTTTCTGATAGAACTTGATAAAGACTTGGCAAAAGTAAAATAACATCTCCCATAGCAGAGAAACGAAGAACGACAGCTATTTTTCTTGCCTTATTCTGTGGAATCATTTGCTAGAGACTACAAGTGAAGAATCGTTGTACATTTTCATTTGTTTGTACAACTTCATGTACTTTTTACCTTGTTGGAGATCATTCATCAGTTCATCGTAACTGGAAACCAAATCCTTTTCTTGTTCAAGCAAGACAGCCAACTTCGCCTGAAGCACGTCCAATGAAGTCGTTTCTTTTGAAGCGGTTATCAATCTATTGAAATGATAGATTTTAAGTTGAAGAATCGACATTCTATCCAGTAGCCAAGCAGGAGTTTCTGAATTAAATGTGGCTTGGGGCTGGCGTACAACAGAACTAAATTGCGCAAAAAAAAGAACATCTATTTCTTCAACGGTATCGGTTCTTTCCTGATTCAGGCTATCGATTTTTCTTTTAATATAAATAAATTCTTGCGCAGGAAGTTCAGGAACTCGGATTCTATCTTCTAAATCCCATTGAAAACAATCAATCCAATTTTTCAACACCAATAGTTGACTAAATTTGTCCATTTGGGAAGATGCAGAAAGAAGTTCTTTCTTGGAAGGGTTTGTGTGATACAGCGCGATGGTATTTTTAAACAGCTGATTAATTTTGTGTGCTTGCATAGGTATTTTGGGATAAAGGGAAAGAAACGTACATATACAAAGATAGCTTCGATTTTTGTATCGAAGCTATCTTGGAGAAAATTTATACAAATCCAACTAATTAAGCAGCTACGGGTGTTTCGCCCTCCCATTTTGAGACAATGGCAGCGGCTACGGCATTTCCAGCGACAGAAGTAGCCGAACGTCCCATATCTAACAGCCAATCGACGGCAAAAAGTAAAATAAGTCCTTCAGCAGGAAGATTAAACATAGACATGGTTCCAGCGATGACGACCAACGAGGCTCTTGGTACGCCAGCAATTCCTTTACTGGTTATCAAAAGCGTGAGCATCATCGTCAATTGTTGTGCAATACTTAGCTCAACGCCATACGCTTGCGCGATAAAACCTGTCGCAAAGGTCATATACATCATAGAACCATCAAGATTAAACGAGTAGCCTAAAGGCAATACAAAGCTGACGATTTTTTCTGATACACCGTATTTTTTAAGTTGCTCAATTTGAAGTGGCATAGAAGCTTCTGAACTTGCCGTACTGAACGATAAAAACAAAGCATCTTTGACATACGAAAGCAGTTTCCAATACGGAACTTTAGCAACCAAACAAATGGCGGGTAAAATAACGAGAATAAAGAAAGCCAGAGTAGCAAAGAAACAGATAACAAGGTAAAAATAGCCACCTAAAATGCCTAAACCTTGTGCTGCGATAACTGCGGCAACTGCACCGAACACACCATAAGGAGCAAAACCCATGACATATTCAACAATTTTGAACATTACCTCAGATACAGCGTCTAGCGCACGAATCAATATTTTTCCGTGATCTCCGATAGCTGCTGTCCCTATTCCGAAGAAAAGTGAGAAAACAACAATTTGCAAGATTTCATTGGTTGCCAATGCTTCGAAGAAACTTTGAGGGAATAAGTGTGTAATAAAGTTTTCAAGTGTCATCTTTTTCACTTCAATACCCGTATCTGCACCCGACTCAGGAAGTGGTATTTGCATCATTTTACCAGGTTTCATGATATTCACAGCCACCAAACCTGTTACTAGTGAAACAACAGTAGCGAAGTAAAAATAGCCTAACGTTTTGACACCAATGCGGCCAACTTGCTTAAAATCACCAAGTTTGGCGATACCGACCGTTAAAATAGAGAAGATGAGAGGGCCAACAATCATCTTAATCATGCGCAAGAAAATCTTACTAAGTAAATTCAGGTAGGTACTCCAAGAGGCAAGTGTTTCGGGGTCATTAGCCAAAAATTGGTTCATTCCGTAGCCAACAGCTATCCCGAGTGCCATCCCGATAAAGATTTTCCAAGTAATGTTCAGTTTCATAATTCAATTCGACTTTGGGTATTTTATTTTGTATATGGAAGTTGATTTGTGTAGTAATTACTTTCGTTTAGATTTATCAGCGCGAAAGAAAAATCCTTTGTGCTGCAATATAATGTAAAAATGTGAGGAGAAGGTATGGACTTTGTGGGTTTTCATTAGAAAATTGGACTAAACCAAAGGAATTATCGATAAACACTTTGGGTGTTGTTTAGCAACCAAAGCCTTCTCATTAAACTTTTCTTTCCAAAAATATGTAATAAGAGACGTACTCACCATTGGGTACACGAAACCACACACAAATTAAATATGAGCTTAGTAAGTGATTTAACTTGGCGTTATGCCGCAAAAAAATTGAATGGAACAGCTGTTCCAGCTGAGACTGTGCAGTACATTTTGGACGCGATTCAGCTTTCACCTTCATCATCTGGTTTACAACCCTACGAAGTTTTGGTAATTACGAATGCGGAGTTGAAGCAAAAAATTCAACCAATTGCATACGGTCAAACACAGATAGTAGATGCCTCGCATGTACTTGTTTTTGCCGCTTGGGATAATTATACAGAAGAGCGCGTAAATGAGTTCTTTGAAAGAGCCAATGCGGAGCGTGGGTTACCAAGTTCAGCAACAGATGCGTACAGAACGAATCTATTAGCTGGTTTACAGGCTAAAACGACAGAAGAAAACTTCCAACATGCAGCCAAGCAAGCATATATTGCTTTGGGTATCGCTATGGTAGCAGCAGCCGAACAAAAAGTAGATGCAACACCGATGGAAGGTTTCAAACCAAGTGAGCTAGACGAATTACTTGGATTGTCTGCAAAAGGATTGCGCAGTGCTGCCATTCTTACGCTAGGCTACAGAGACGAAGCCAACGATTGGTTAGTAAATCTTAAAAAAGTACGTACGCCAGCAGAGAGGTTGTTCACAAAAATCGATTAATCAAAGTCGTATTAAACAATAAAAGCTCTTCCTTCCAGAAGAGCTTTTATTGTTTAAAATAGGATTACAATGTAGCCATTAACTTTTGATTCAATGCGACATAATCATCATTACCTGCTTCTTTCGCCAAATTCATCGATTGCGTTGAAGCTACTTTTGCACCCGCTTTATCTCCAGCTTTTGCTAAAATACGCGCTTGAAGATAGACTACCCAATACGCTTTAGGCTGTGCTTCTACCGCTTTTACAATCCATTCTTTCGCTTTATTTATATCTTTACCTGCTTCAAAATAATACGAGGCAGCTTGGAAATACGGACGGCTATCCACATTCATGGCTGTGTTTATTTGTGCCATAATTTTTGTATCAATATCTGCTACAACAGGAATGCTCACTGCCGTTTTTTCCCACATGATTTCGATAGCTGCCTGGTTCGACAAGACATCCGCGATTTGAATCGTAAAAGACTCAACTGCTTGTGCCAATGCTTTCGTTTTCACCTTAAATCGGGCAACATCATCCGAAGTCGCATATCCCGAAGAACCCCAATTTTGTGTCCCTTTATTCAAGATAATTTCCCACTCATTTTTATCAGGAATAGAATACAAAGCATAACTTCCTGCTTTTACAGCTACCCCACCAATGGTCACATCTTCGCCAAAAGTAACTTTCGTTGCGCTGTTTGCGCCAGTTCTCCAAACCTTACCGAAAGGAACTAAGTCACCAAAAATAACTCTCCCTTTCATGGCAGGACGTGAATATGCCACCTCAATGGATGAAAGTGCAAAATCTTGTTTGATTATCTGTGTAGGGCTCGGGGCTGGCATCTTGATTCCCTGAGCCATCGAAACAGTAGAAGATGCCAATAGTAAAGCGGCAATGATTACTTTTTTCATTTTGTTTGGGTTTATTTATATGTTGTAACATTAAATTGAAACACAAAGCTACCTATTTTTTTGAAAAACCAAGCAGGGGTATGCAAGGCCTAACGGGATAAAAATGGATGCTAGACACACAATATGAGTAAAAAAAGTCTATTTGCGAACTAAATAGCAAACCAATAACTTTGTAACAAAAAGATGATGCCCACAAAATATACAAAATGGAAAATTCTCTTGTTTTCATTTTTCCAATTGGGGGCTTGGGCGCAATCTACTGCACCAACCAACGATGTAAAACTCTCCCCCCTGCCCTACTATAATTTCGGAAAGGGCGTAGGACTTACCTCGCCAGATAGTCTTTTTCAATTCAATATTCGTTTCCGAATGCAAAACCGTGCAAGTTTTGTTCAAAATACGGCAGGTGAAAATGCCGTTGATGCTCAAATCAGACGTTTACGCCTACGTTTTGATGGATTCGTCGGAAACCCTCAATTTTTATATGTCATTCAACTTTCTTTTGCCCCCGGAGATGTCGGAACAATTGAAGAAGGCAGTAACCTGAACGTCATTCGCGATGCAGCTTTTATCTACCGCCCTAATGAACAATGGAATGTTATTTTCGGCCAAACAAAAATCCCAGGAAATCGCCAACGTATCAATTCAAGTGGCGCACTTCAATTATCTGACCGTACTATCAACAATGCACGATTCAATATTGACCGTGATTTTGGTGTTCAAGTTTATTACCAACAGGAACAAGCAGATGTATTTTCGTATGCGCTAAAAACAGCCATCACAACAGGTGAAGGTAGGAATTATACAGATAGTCCTGATGACGGACTTGCCTACACAGGCAAAATAGAAGTCTTTCCGCTAGGTGCATTCACGGCTAATGGTACTTTTTTCGAAGGAGATTTGGCCTATGAAACAAACCCGAAATTACTCGTATCAGCTGCATATCATTACAATCACAAAGCAAGAAAATCACAAGGTGTTTTGGGTGAGTTGCTTGCTGAACGCCGAAATATCCAATCATTCTTGGCAGACATGATGTTCAAATACAAAGGTTTTGCTTGGCAAGCTGCTTACATGAACAGACAAATAGGACACCAATCTGCGTGGGTTCCAGCAGTAGATGGCAAATCTAATTTTGTCTATACCGGTCAAGGGTTTGACTTACAACCTAGTTATCATTTTCCTTCCAATTACGAACTTATTGCCCGGTATAGCTACTTGATACCGACCGAAGAAATTCGTGCAGCCACACCCAAACAACAACAATGGACACTTGGACTCACTAAGTATTATTGGGAGCATGCTTTCAAAATTCAATCTGAAATCAATTTCGACCAATATCAATTCCTCAGTGCAGCACAAAAGACGGCTTGGTATGTTCGTTTTCAAATTGAAATGGGTATTTAATATTCCATTCATCAGCACAACATGAAACAAAAAAAGTCTGGTGAAAAAAACATACATATCACATGTTTCTTGCACCAGACCTTCCTTTTTATACGTTTGACTTATCTACCCCACTTTTCTGGATTTCTCCTCCATTTTTTCAAGGAATCTACAGTCGTTGCAGGAATATAATTTTGTTTAACAGCTTCGTCAATTAAGTATTTGTATTCGCTCAATGTCACTAACGGCACACCTGCATTCTCAAAATTAGCATCTGCAATTTGAAATCCGTAGGTAAAGATAGCAACCATCCCGACTACTTCTACGCCCGCAGCACGAAGTGCCTCCACGCTTTTCAGGGAACTACCACCTGTGGAAATCAAATCTTCGATAACTACCACTTTTTGACCTGGAGCAATTCTTCCTTCAATCTGATTTCCCATGCCGTGCTCTTTGGGTTTCGGACGAACATACGCGAATGGCAACTGGAGCGTATCAGCCACCAAAACACCTTGTGGAATACCCGCTGTGGCAACGCCGGCTACGGCAGTCGCTTCCGGAAACTGTTTTTGAATCACTTTTGCCAATGCTTTTTTGATAAATGTGCGGGCGGTTGGATCCGATAGGGTAATCCGATTGTCACAATAAATAGGAGACAACCAACCGGAACTCCATTGAAAAGGCTTTTCTGGACTTAGTTTAACCGCCTGTGTTTCAAGTAAATACGTAGCAATTTTGCGAGCAGTAGTCATAAATTGTAAAAAGGAAGCCTTTTGAGCTTCCTATTCTTGTTTTTTGATTAAAATTTTATCGATTCTATTTTTATCCATATCGACGATTTCAAAATCGTAGCCTTCCCACGTAAATTTATCGCCTGTATCTGGAATTTCTTTTAGGATTTCGAGGGCAAAACCGCCCATGGTATCAAATCCACTGTACTCTTTACGGTTCTGAATTTCGATTTCAAACTCTTGCAAGAAATCATCAAAAGGAAGTGCGGCATCTATCAAGAAACTGCCGTCTTCGCGTGCAGTAATTTCAAATTCAAACTCATTGTTTTCAGAAATATCACCAACGAGTGCATCTAAAATATCATTCATCGTCACGACGCCTTGAACATTTCCGTATTCATCTACAATGACACCAAAGTGAATTTTTTCGCGTTGGAATTTTTCAAGTACTTGGTATGCGTGATTGTTTTCAGGAATATAAAGCGCTTCTCTTGCCAGACTTTCAAGACTAGAGAGTGCGTTATCCAAACCAAGATCCAATACATCTTTGATATAAAGCAGCCCAACCATATTATTGATTCCGTCCCGACAAACAGGATAAATGGAATGTCTTTTGTCCATGACTTTCGCTCGGTTCTCTTCCAGTTCGTCGTCCATATCTAAGAAGGTAACTTCGTTGCTACTCGTCATCAAAGACGTAATACGCCGGTCGCCAAGATGAAATACGTTCTGCACAATTTCGTGTTCAATTTCTTCAATTGTTCCGCCAGTTGCGCCTTCTTGAATAAGCGATTTGATTTCCTCTTCTGTTACAGAGCTATCGTTTTCTCGAATTCCCAAGATTTTGACCAGTGTATCACTTGAAATACTCAAGAGCCAAATAAAAGGAGAAGTAATGCTAGACAGCATATTCATTGGTTTGGCAACGAGTTGTGCAATTTTTTCAGGCATCGCCATTCCGATACGTTTCGGAACTAATTCTCCGAAGACCAACGAAAGATACGTAACGATGATGGTGATGATACTGACAGAAATCGTCTTGGCGTAAGGCTGGAGCGTAGGAAACTGCTCAATGAAAGGTTGTACGTAGCTGTTAAATTGTTCGCCGGAGAAAATACCTGTCAAGATGGCAATGAGCGTAATACCGATTTGGACTGTAGAGAGAAAACGATTGGGTGAATTTGATAATTGGAGTGCGGCATTTGCCCGTTTATCTCCATTTTTAGCGGCAATTTCTAGCTTCGTCCTTCGGGATGAAACGAGTGCGATTTCAGACATCGAAAAAACCCCGTTCAAAATAATTAATAAGAATATTATGACAATGTCCATTCAGATTTTTTGGCTAATTTAACGATTAGCACACATGATTTAATTTGCAAAATAAACCATTTTACAAATTGAAATCCTATTTTAAAGAGATAATTTTTTTGGTGTGTATTTCCTCCTCTTTTTTTACCGAACTTTGCAGCTATTCATTTATCTTTCATTTTGCATGAATTTATTTATTCACGACGTTCTCTTTTGCATTCAGACTGCGGATGAAGTTACAGCTTCTACTTCTACGCACGCGGCTATTTCCTCTCTTTCCGACGTACAAGCATGGAGAGGGGAAATCATTCTTCTTGGGGTTTCACCGCAAGTTTTTGGCCGTTTGTTAATTCAGTTTTTTAAAAAAGAACAACCCATTCACTTCACCAAGCTTACGTACATTATCCACGAAAAAGAAGAAAAAAAACAAGTAAAAAAAGAGTTAAAACGCTATTTTTCAGTGATTGATGCAGCGGGAGGTGTTGTGTTCAAAGAAACGGATATTCTTGTAATTCATCGATTGGGCAAATGGGATTTACCCAAAGGGAAACGTGATAAAGGTGAAAAAATGAAAGAGGCTGCCGTCCGAGAAGTGCAAGAAGAATGTGGTGTTTTGGCTGTACTTCAAAGTAAAATCACAACTACTTGGCATACATATACTTACAAAGGAAAACCGACATTGAAAAAGACGAAATGGTATGCTATGCAAGCGCTTGATGACAAAAAGATGACCCCACAACTTGATGAGAACATCGAAAAAGTGGAGTGGGTTGCCGCTGAGAATATACTTTCATTATTCCAAGATACTTATTGCTCCATACAATTTGTTTGGCAAGAGACGCAAAAGCTAGACCTTTAAGGAATTATTTCAGCAGAAAAAGGCAAATAGGGCGAAATATCTGCCCCATATTTATGGAGTTCACGAACTATGGTAGAACTAATGGGCGCATACTCCGGTGAGGTAATTAGAAAAACGGTCTCAAGACCAGAGGCTAGCTTTCTGTTTACCTGCGAAATCGTGTTTTCGTATTCAAAATCGGTTGTATTTCGTAATCCTCTCAGGATAAATTGAGCCCCTTGTTCAGTGGCAACTTGTGCTGTCAGGTTATCGTAATATACAATCCGAACGCGTGCTTCATCTTGAAAAGTAACACGAATGGATTTTTCTATGAAGGCAAGATCAAAATATCTTTTTTTAGCCGAATTTGTACCAATCCCAATGACGATTTCGTCGAATAGTTTCAAGCCACGTTGCACAATATCGGCATGTCCGTTGGTGAATGGATCAAAAGACCCTGGAAAAAAAGCGACCCGTTTTGCCATTGTTCTATTTGGTTAAGTAAGAGTAACAAATATACTAAATCCGTTCAAAAACAACATCTATTTCCTCATTCTCTGGTACGCTTCCTCCCGTTTTGCGAGATGAGAAAGTTTCGGCATATTTGTAACCTTAACCTAACCCTTTGAACAAAAAAATGACGAAAACCTCCGATTATCTATGGGGAATTGACCTCGGCGGCACCAAAATTGAATGTGTTGTTGTTCATGCTTCCAGTCAAGAAATCGTTTATAAACAACGATTACCCACAGAAGCCCATCTTGGCTACTCGCATATATTGAATCAAATTAAAAAGTTACTTTCAGAAGTCGCTCACGGGCTCCAATCTATGCCTAGTGCCGTTGGATTTAGTACTCCGGGTACTTTAGACCCACGTACACAAACCATGAAAAATTGTAATACGACAGCTATGAACGGTCAACCCATGCACCGAGATTTGGAAGAACTCCTCGGTATTCCGATTGCTTTAGCTAATGATGCCAATTGCTTTGTTTTGGCTGAAACACACCAAGGTGCCGTGGCTACCTATGCACCCAATGCACAGGTTGTCTTTGGCGTAATTCTTGGCACGGGTGTTGGTGGCGGTGTTGTTGTCAATGGCCAATTGATTCATGGAAAACACGGCATTGGTGGAGAATGGGGGCATATTCTCTTTGACCCCGCCGGCGACCCGTGTTATTGTGGTAAAAGCGGCTGCAATGAAATGGTATTTTCTGGACCTAAACTCGAAAAAAAATACGCAGAACTTAGTGGCAATTCTTTGCGTTTACCAGCTATTTACGCCCGTCACAAAGAAGGAATCGATCCTTACGCTACGCAGACGATTCAATTTTTAACTGCTAGTTTCGGGCGTGCCATTTCAGGAATTATCAACGTACTTGACCCAGATGTCGTCGTGATAGGCGGTGGGGTCGGACAAATCGAAGAGCTATACACTGATGGAATGGAAGAACTGAAAAAATACATTTTCAATTCAGGAGACGTCCAAACTCAGTTTTTGAAGCCTTTATTGGGTGATAGCGCAGGGGTTTTTGGTGCCATTGAGCTTGTTCGCGGTTTACAAAATACCAAATGAAAGCCCGTTCAGAATTTCTCATTGGTAGTGTATCCGTCCTCCTCCTTGTCGGAATGGTTGCTATTAGCAAATATCGTTCTTTCAGAAAACAAGAATTTATTTCACCAAATTCAATACATACAGCAGGTAAAAAGTATATATTGGGAGACACACTCGATACTTTTCAAAATATTCCTATATTTTACAATGGGTCTCCAGATAACGTCTTAGGTATCAGTAAGTCACCAAACGGGTATGTGTATGGACTTCAATACCAGTGCGTGGAGTTCATCAAACGGTTTTACTTTGATTTCCTTCATCACACATTTCCGATTGGTAGCGGAGAAGCCGTTGATTTTTTTGAAACAGATTTATCGGATGGGCAACTGAATCAAGCACGCCAATTACGGCAATTTGCACATCCAAGTTATTGGAAACCAGAGAAATACGATATACTTGTATTTAATGCTACATCTGATAACAAATATGGACACGTCGCTATTATTTCAACCATTTGGCAAGATTCATTAGAAATCGTTCAGCAAAATACAGGGTTGCAAACGAGACGTGTCATTCAGTATTCTTTTGTCCAAAATCGTTGGCAATTGCAAGATAAACGCGTCTTGGGTTGGCTTCGTAAAGATTCTTTGCCTCATTAACCAAAAATGAACTATGGAAAATTCTTTTTTTGACCAAACATTCACCAAAATTTCCTCTTTTCAATCGGCAGAATACGAAAGTTGCACGTTCGAAAGCATTGATTTTTCGGACTTCTCACTCAAAAATTGTCGTTTTATCGATTGTACTTTTCGTGAATGTCAACTCAGTAATTTGCCTTTGCAAGGAGTACAATTTCAAGACGTGACCTTTGAGAAATGTAAAATGATGGGACTGCATTTTGAGACCTGTCATTCCTTTGGTTTATCGTTCCGTTTCAGCCAATGTAGGTTAGAACATAGTTTATTTTATGGTATGAACATCAAAAATACAGTTTTCGAATCGTGTAATTTAACAGAAGTGGATTTCAGTGAAGCCGACTTAACTGGCGTACAATTCACGGATAGTAATTTGTCGGGAGCTATTTTTGACCAAACAAATGTAGAGAAGGCTGATTTCCGGAGAGCGCAAAATTTTCAAGTGAATCCATACACCAATAAATTGAAAAAAGCCCGATTTGACAGAACCAATTTGGTGGGGTTGGTAAGTAATTTCGGTATTCAAATCGACTAGAAAATCAATTAAACGCTTATATTTGGATTTATTTCAACCATTAAATGATAACCAATACAATGAATTACAGACGATTTGGTCGGACGGATTGGCAGGTGAGTGAGATTGGCTACGGCATGTGGGGTTTAGCTGGATGGACGGGCTCGGACATCGAGGAAGTCAATGCTTCTCTGGCGTTAGCAGTAGAGCAGGGATGTACATTTTTTGATACGGCTTGGGGTTATGGAGCCGGGAAAAGTGAGGAAATTTTGGGTGAATTACTCCGTAAATTTCCTACAAAAGAACTCCGTTACGGCACTAAAATTCCACCTAAAAACTTCATTTGGCCATCTAAATCACATTTTAGCTTGGATGAGTGTTTTCCAGCGAGTCATATCATCGAATACACCGAAAAAAGTCTAAAAAATTTAGGTGTTGATTGCATCGATTTGCAGCAATTCCATGTTTGGGAAGACGCGTGGGCACAAAACGAGGAGTGGCAACGTGCAGTAGAACAATTAAAGCAAGACGGAAAAGTCAAACACTTTGGGATTAGTGTTAATCGTTGGGAGCCTAATAATGTGCTTGAAACCTTAAAAACAGGGCATATTGATGCAGTTCAAGTCATTTACAATATTTTCGACCAAGCGCCAGAAGATGCCCTTTTTCCGCTTTGCCGTGAGCTAGATATTGCCACCATTGCGCGCGTGCCTTTTGACGAAGGAACTTTGACCGGAACAATGACCAAAGACACGACTTTCCCTGCTGATGATTGGCGTTCTACCTATTTTGTTCCCGAAAACCTGCTATCGAGTGTTGAACATGCCGACGCGCTACGGCCGCTCATTCCAACGAATATGACAATGCCTGAAATGGCTTTGCGGTTCATTTTAGCGAATGACGATGTAGATACTATTATTCCGGGAATGCGTAAAAAACACCATGTTCTCGCCAATACGGCTGTCAGTGACGGGCAAGGGCTACCCACAGATTTGATTGCCCAACTGAAAAAACACCGCTGGGACAGAGTTCCCACAGATTGGAGCCAATAAAATACACTCTGGTTTAAATCAGGGTAACAAAAAAAGCCCCCGTTTTAAACCGGGGGCTCTCATAAAAAACGAATTATCAATATTTTGCTGGCGTTCCGAAAGCAGGAAGACTCTTTTTGATAAACTTACGTAAATCCTCGTTAGCTTTTTGCAAATCCTCGCGACGTAAGTACATCATGTGCCCTGACTTATACCCATCCCAAGACATTCTATCTTGGAATTTCCCCGCAGGATCTATTTGCCACATATTATATTTTGCATTGAAATAATCACAAGCACCGTCATAATAACCTGACTGCACCAATACGTGTAGATACGGGTTTTCAGCCATTGCTAGACCAAGACTCACGCCTGTTTTATCGTTTGATCTATCCCACGGATGAACCGGCCCAAACATATTGTACTTCAAATCCGTCTTGAATTTCAGTTCCTCTCTCAAATACATATTGATTGGTGGCGTAAAAGAATGCAACCAAGACGTTAGTTCGGCGTTGTAATCAGGTGCTTCACCGGCATCTTTGACATCAATACCAAGATAACGAGAATCAAGACGACCAATGGTAAAACCTTTGTCGCGGAGCAATTCTTTCCAGAATAAATTCAGGGAAATAGATAAGTTATTTTGTAGAATAACTTGCTCAGAAAGACCAGAATAATAGGCCATTTTTGTTGCGATCGCTTTGCGGTCAGTTGCAGAAAGTGACCCGCCTTTGGAAAGTGCAGGAAGTAATTCATTGACAGTAAAACTTTCTACTTCAGGCAACATGTTTTCCAATGTTTTTCCTTGCAAAGCAGCAGGAAGTACCTTGTGGTGCCATGCTGTTGCGGCAAAATAAGGCAAACGAAGCGCAGCAGCAGATACTTCATCGCGTTTGATACCCAAATCTGTTGGGGACACCAAAACGACTCCGTTCAAGTACATCCAATGTGAATTTTGTAGCTCAAGTGCTAGACCTGAAACACGTGTCGTACCGTAACTTTCGCCGATTAGATATTTAGGAGATGCCCAACGGTTCATACGTGTCACGAAGGTATCCACCCAGTTAGCTAAATATTTGATATCAGCATTGATACCAAAAAACATAGATTTAGGTGCATCTTTTTTTACAATCCGTGAAAAACCAGTGTTCACAGGATCTACAAAAACGATGTCAGCTTCATCTAAAATAGAGTATGGGTTATCTGCCATTCCGTACGGTTGGATGGGATAACCTTCATCGTCAATTTTTAAAATTCTTGGGCCAGTATAAGCGATGTGCATCCAGACAGACGCTGAACCAGGACCACCGTTGAAAGAGATGATGAGTGGTCTTTCTGCTCTATTTTTTACGTCAGAACGTTCGTAATACGTAAAAAAAACGCCCGCCACGACATTTCCTTCTTCGTCCCAAACAGGCATAGTCCCCGTTACGGTTTTATACGGCACTTTTTGGCCTTTGATAGTTACTTCGCCCGAAGAAATTTGTTGCATATCGGGGTTCAAAGAAAGAGGTTGGGCAGAAGTTGTTTCCTTCTTTTTTTCCACTTCCATGATGACTTCTTTCTCAACCACTTTCTGTTGTTTTTGCTGAGCTGTTGCCGTCCAGATTGTGCAGGAGGCAACCAAAAGCAAGAGTACTTTTTTGTTCATAGTTTAGATATTTCAGGTGAATGAATCCAATTTGCAAGATAGCTAATTTTGCTATTTATCTGAATTGTTCCTCACCATTCATCGATTTAACCCGCATATTTACCTATAAAATCAGGACGAATTAGAGACCATACAAAAAAGCTTCCAAAGGGAATAAACCATTTGGAAGCTTAAAGAGGTAATTTACCTTACTTATTGGGTTGTGGGGTGTAGCGAAGATAAGGCCTAACTTCGTCAATTCCTTTGGGGAATTTTTTAATTGCGTCTTCCGTAGAAACAGCTGGAACGACAATCACTTTGTCGCCATCTTGCCAATCAGCAGGTGTGGCTACACTGTAATTGGCAGTCAGTTGTAGGGAATCAATAACGCGCAAAAGTTCATGAAAATTGCGCCCTGTAGAAGCAGGATACGTTAAGGTAAGTTTGACTTTCTTGTCTGGGCCAATGATGAATACCGAACGTACGGTTGCCTTTTCCGAGGCATTTGGGTGAATCATGTCATACAGCGTAGCGACTTTTCTGTCTTCATCTGCAATGATGGGGAAATTCATAGTAACTCCATTTATTTCCTCGATATCGGGTACCCATTTGTTGTGTGAATCCAAATCATCTACTGAAACAGCAATGACTTTTACCCCCTTGGCTTCAAATTCACCTTTCAACAAAGCCGTCTTACCTAATTCCGTAGTACAAACGGGCGTAAAATCTGCCGGATGAGAGAATAACATTCCCCAACTCTCTCCTAGCCATTCGTGAAAATCAATGGTTCCTTCCGTCGTTTTCGCTGTAAAATTAGGAGCAATATCTCCAAGACGTATAGACATAATTCGAATGTTTTAAATGAAAATACAAATAACCTATTTAATCTACAAATTAAATAGATAAATAGTTTCAACTAATTCAAATTATCTTAAAATCATTCGATTTCTAGAAAATTAAGCGGGATAGCTTATTTTTGTAAAAACCACAGGACATCATGATAGAAACCACCCAACTTACCTTTGCATATCCCAACGGAAAAACATTCCAATTCAGTGATATTTCTTGCCACGAACAAGAAGATCTTCTTATCCTAGGGCAATCGGGTTCTGGTAAAACGACCTTACTCCATCTTTTGGGTTTGCTACACAAGCCACATACAGGACGTATTAAAATTGATGGTACAGATACCCAACTATTAACGCCCCAAGAACTGGTACAATTTAGAGCCCAAAAAGTGGGAATGATTTTTCAAAAAGCACATTTTGTTCATTCTCTCTCTGTTCTGGATAACCTTTTGGTAGCGAATTATTTCGCCAATCAAAAAGTTTCTTTGGAGCGGGCTAACTATCTCGCAGAAGAATTAGCGATTCAAGATTTGCTAAAGAAAAAAGTGACTACGCTAAGTGGTGGCGAACAACAACGCGTTTGCATTGCCCGTGCTTTGATGAACGACCCGAAAGTCATTCTTGCAGATGAACCTACCTCTAGTCTTGATGACGATAATTGCGGGCGTGTCATTGAACTTCTCCAAAAACAAGCAAAATCAGCCTCCGCAGCCCTGATAATCGTGACACACGACCAACGCTTGAAATCTGTGATTGAACAACATATTGAACTTTAACTTACGCAACTGATGATTCTTAAAATATCTTGGAAAAATATCTGGGCCAAACCATCAACAAGTTTTCTAGCCATTCTTTTGATGACTTTTGGTATTTCCATCATTTCTCTTCTCATTCAAGTGGGCACACAACTTGAAGAGAAATTCAGTAAAAATAGCACGGGCATAGACATGGTTGTCGGTGCCAAAGGAAGCCCCTTGCAACTCATTCTCTCCAGTGTTTTTCAAATTGACTCCCCAACAGGGAATATCAAATTGGCGGAAGCACAGCAATTGGCAAGCAACCCAATGGTCAAAAAATGGATCCCTTTGGCGATGGGCGATAGTTATTTACAATACCGTATTGTCGGAACTACCCCCGCATATATCAAACATTTTGAGGCTACATTTGGGCAAGGACAAGTTTTCCAGTCGCCTATGGATGTCGTTATTGGTGCACAAGTTGCTGTACAAACGGGTTTAAAAATTGGCGATACCTTTGCTAGTTCGCACGGGCTAGATGGTGAAGGCGAAGCACATGGCGAACATCCATTCAAAGTGACAGGTATTCTAGCACCCAGCAATTCTGTACTTGATAACCTCGTGATTACTTCTTTAGAAAGCGTTTGGGAAGTACATGGCGAACATAGTGAAGCCTCTTCTGAAACGCCCAAAGAAATCACTGCCGCATTGATTCAGTTTCGTTCTCCGATGGGTCTCATGACCTTGCCGAGAAATATAAATGCCAATACAACCATGCAAGCTGCCCTACCCGCCATTGAGGTCAATCGTTTGTTCGAACTATTGGGAATTGGAATCACCACGCTGCAATATTTGGCTTGGGCAATCATGTTTATCTCGGGAATTAGTGTGTTTATCACCTTGTATAATTCCTTGAAAGAGCGGAAATACGAGTTGGCCTTGCTACTTTCACTGGGAGCAACCCGCACCAAATTATTTCTTACCTTACTCTTTGAGGGATTGTTTCTTGTAGGGGTCGGCGCACTTCTTGGATTGGTGGTTAGTCGGGTAGGTATTGCCTTTATTTCGGGTTCCATTTCGAGTAGTTTGCGTATGCAAATAGATAATTGGCAGCTACTTCCTGCTGAAATCACGTTGGTTTTGGCAGCTATATTCCTTGGTATTTTAGCTTCAGCCATTCCTTCGATTGGAATTTATAAACTTGATATTTCCAAAACTCTTGCAGATGATTAATAAATTCAATTTATATTTGATACATAACAACAAATCAACTAATCCATTAAAAAATGAATAAGCCCCTTTTTCAATACTTTTTCATAGCTCTTTTGGCTTGTATAACGGTTCAATCTATTGCGCAAACGCCCCGAAAAATCACGTGGGATACACTTCGTGATGTCACATTCAAGAAAAAATGGAATGCTAACGAAGGCATGTTTATCCTTGAACCTCAATTTGGAGAGAAAGTAAAAGAACTCAACAGCAAAGAAATTGTCTTAACGGGCTACATGATTCCTGTGGATATTGACGCGAATTATTACGTATTATCGGCGAACCCATTTGCTTCGTGCTTTTTTTGTGGACAAGCGGGTCCTGAATCCGTCGTATCGGTAAAATTTAAGAATCTCTCTAAGCGTTTTAATACGGATGATCGTGTATCCATCAAAGGGAAGTTCCGTTTGAATGCAAGCGATATCAACGATCTGAATTACATCATTGACGCTGCTGAAGTAGCACCTTAATCAAGTGAAAAATGACGAAAAACGTGCCTAAAAAATTACTTTTCCTTTTCTTTTTTTCTTTTGGATTTACAACCGTTACCACTGCCCAGTATCAATCTAACTGGGCAATTGGCTTGCGTGTTGGAGAACCTCTTGGGTTGAATATTCGCAAATACTACGAAGGTGGAGGCAAAGCCTTTGATGTCAACATTGGTACGTATGGATTTCTCTACGGAAAACGGAAAGAGTATTGGAAAGGCCAATACAAGTCTGCTGGACTTATGATTCAAGGAATAAAATCTTGGCATCATACTGTACTAAACAATGAGAATTTTCATGTGTATTACGGTTTTGGTGGTCAGTTAAACCAACGTAATTATTTCCCAGACAGCCGAATTGGACAACGAGACGATAACGAACGCAAACTTTCATTAGGCCCTGCCGTTGCAACCGGTTTTGAAGTCCGCTTGCCCAATAATGATTTGGGGGTATTTGTCGATGCGGGTGGTTATCTAGAACTCATTCCTGCTCCTTTCTTTGCCAATCTTCAAATTAGTGGCGGTATCCGCCTCAACCTCATTCGCTAAAAATTCATGAAAGATTTACTTCCTTTGTTTCGAATTATTGCCTTCTTGGAAGGTTGTTCTTTTCTACTTCTAGGAATTACGATGCCAATCAAATATAAGTTAAACTACCCGATGCCTAATTACATTGTCGGAATGGCACACGGTGTTTTATTCATCACGTATGTCATTTTGTTATTCATCGTGATGCAACAGCGCAGATGGTCTTGGGGCAAAGGTGCATTGGGTTTTCTCGCTTCGTTGATTCCTTTCGGGACTTTTATTGCCGATAAAAAGTTATTCACGAAAGAATGACCTATTCCTACCAAGCTTTTTTGCAATACATTCATTCGGACATTTCTCTTCAATTACCTGCGACGAATGAGCAAACAGAAAAGCAAGCCATAGAAATCAAAGCAGGTGAATTTGACATTTATCCAGGTAAAGCTACCAAAATTTACAGAAAGGGAATCCAAGCCTATTTTTACCAAGGTATATCTTTTTATCAATTGATTTGGCCCGGTGTTGGTGTTTTTCAAATCCAATTTGACGGACAAATTATCTACCAAAAAACAACCGAAGAACTAGCTGTTTTTCGGTTGTTTTTAACAAGTGAAGTACTTGGGATTGCCTTATTTTGTAGAAATTATTTCCTTTTGCATGGCAGTGCAGTCCAAACAAAATCAGGGGCACACGTATTCATTGGAATGCCAGGAGCTGGAAAATCTACGACTGTTGCAGCATTTGCGAAAGCAGGTTTTACGGTACTCACAGACGATTTGATTGCGCTTTCTGTCTCTCCTCACGCACATTCTACTGTTTTACCCGCTTTTCCTGAGATAAAAATATGGGAACAGGCAAGCCAAGGGTTACATATTCCAACAGACCAATTAACGGCGTCGTTTGAAGGAAATAAAAAATACATTTGGCAACAACCGAACGAGTTTTTTCCACGAGAACCTGTCCCGCTTCAATCCATTACAATACTTCGGAGACCACATTCGAGATATAAAAGACTTCTCACATTACTGGAAGCCCCTATCGAATTAGTGAAGTATTTTCCGTTGGCCCATCAATTATTGACAAATGAAGGGCTGGAGAGGCATTTTCAACAAAGTGTTCAAATTGCGCAAACTTGCCCAATTCGCTACATGCCAAGACCTTTGAACTTTCGAGAACTGGAAAAATTTGTTCAGTCGTTTGCTTGAGACGGATAGCGGAATAATTTCCCCATGACTTCGAGGTGTGGAGCTGTCAGGAGGGCAATACCGATAAAAAGGCCAACCAAAACCAAACTCATTTGACCGCTATACCCGCCCCACCAAACGAGTCCAGCAATCCCTAAGAAGGCCAATAACGAAAATGGAATTGCCTGTACGGCAAGCTGGCGAATAGAAATAATTTCAGCCGTTTGTGTTTCTAAAAAATGAGCAATACGATGTAGGGTACGAAGGGAATGCCACCAACTAAAATAAACAGTAAATCCAACCAATAAAGGTAATTCGACTAACAATAAAACGAGTACCGCAAGACTTATAAATACATATAAATAACTTATAAAGTTACCTTTATAAAAAATCAGATGAAAAATAAATAGACTTAAAAATAGAATTCCTAGCGTGTTTTGTAGAAGCGATTTCGTCGTATTTTCTAATTTCATTAGGGAGGTATCCCAACCTGGAGAAGGGAAATAGCTTAGAATTTCTGCTGTTTCCTCAATATGGTTAAGTAATAAAACAGCCAATACAAAAAGTCCATACGTAGTTGCCATAAGCCAATCGAGAATTTTGTTTTTACCAGTGATGTACTGCAAATCTGTTTCGCCAAAATGCCATCCGGAAATAACAAAAAATACGATAAGCCCAATAGTGGGAGAAACCCACCAGACGATACCATACAGTATCATTCGGAAGATATAATTCAACAAAAAGGTTGTTAATTGAAAACGTTGTCCGTTCAATTCGGCGTGTTTTTTCTCTACAAGATGATCCAAAGCACCATGCGGAATACCCGTAAGTAAGATACTTACAACAAAGAGAATATGCCAAATAAAATCATTTATAGGAATAAATTCAAAGAGAAAAAGAACGAAAATCCCCGCTAAAAGGATACCTAGTGAAAGCGAGAAATCCGAATATTTGTGTGCGATTTTTTTCATAGTCTTGCAAGTGCCGTTCGTAGAAATAAGAAAATCGGTAATTTAGAAAAAAGCTGTATTTCTTGCCAAATGGTTGTTTTTTGATCTAAAAATCGGAGAATCAAAGGCATTTTTACCTTTTTAAAAAGCTGTTCAAATACCAAAACAGCTTTTTCTTCCTTGTGTTGAATAATATGAAGTAAGAGCGAATCATACCAATCGAAGCGTGTACGTTGGATTTCAGGGAGTGATTTATTCAAAAGAATAGCATCCGCCACAAGCTGAACATCCGCTTGAATACGCATAAAGGCGTACCCTGTAGCTGGTTTAACGGAGCCTGCTGCTGTACCAATTTGTATTGCCCCATTGGAATTATAACGTGAGAAAAGCTGGGTTGTCATCGGAATACATCCTTCTTCTATTTGTTCTACTATAAAATTCACAATACCCCTTTCAGCTAAATAGGCACGTATAACATCTTCGTACACGTCCGTATTATATGAAAATGCCGAGAAAGAAGTGAACTCAACCAAAGCCGTTTGTGACGAGAAAGGGAGTACATACATGAAATTCAAACCCGCCGGTTGCGGAACCCGAAAATCCATCAAAGTAGGCATATTTTCATCAAAGCAAGCGTCATTTGTCCGGACGAAAAACCCTCG
>CAYNRA010000039.1:0-27105 GCA_964399465.1 uncultured Cytophagales bacterium | reverse complement strand
AATTCTTTGGCAGAAATTGTACCTACCGCGTTTGCCAAGTTAGATCGCTTAATACTTGATGCCAAACCAGTTACAACAACTTCGTCTAGCTTGTTTTCATCTTCTGCTAAAACGACATTGAGTTGTCTTTCACCAGTTACGACGATGCTTTGTGTCGCATAGCCAATCGAAGAAAATAGAAGGGTGGCTTTGCCATTTGTAGGAATACGTAAGTTGTACGTACCATCTACACCGGTAGCTGTACCAACTGAGGCACCTTGGACAGTCACAGATGCACCTGGGACTGGACCCGTTGCATCTGTTACCTTCCCTGATACGGTGTATTGTGCAAATGCAGCCAGTTGGTAGAAGAGAAGCCCTAGTGCTAAAACGCCACCTCTCCAAACTCGCTGTTGAATTTGTCTAGATTTTTTCATAGAACAAAATTTAGTAGTGTTAAAAATGAACTTTGATGTACCTATTAATTTTGGAAAAATAGGCATAGTACTTTTCCGCTGACAATATAGATGAAAGATGTAATGTTTCCAATCTCCATAGATGAAATCTATACAGTATAGGAGTCTGTATTTTGCCTGATCTATAAACTAAATAATTGTAGAGAAGGTTTTTCGCCGAATAATTTACTATAAACGAGTAAAAGTGCAGTAAATAAAAATCCTGCTGCACAGGGCGCAACAGGATTCGTCTTACTCATCTTCAATATATATCACAATAAGGTTGTAGGGCAAACGTAGTCTGTTTTGGGTACGCCTGTTGCTTTTATCGCTGTAAAACCACCGATAACATCCACGAAATTTTCCCAACCTCTTTGCTTAAGTATGGACGACGCAATCATACTTCTGTATCCGCCGGCACAATGCAAAACAAAGGGTTTGTCTTTCGGAAATTCCGCCAAATGCTCGTTGATTGTTCCAAGGGGTGTGTTGTATGCCCCAATAATATGCTCGGAGCCAAATTCGCTTTTCTTCCGTACATCAAAAACGAGTAGTTCGCTTTCTGCATATTGTTTGGCAAATTCGTCGGCTGTTATACGTGTAACAGTATTGAGGCTTTTTCCAGCTTTTTCCCAAGCTTCGATGCCTCCCTTTAGATAGCCAATAGCAAAATCATAGCCCACCCGTGCCAATCGTGTGATGGTTTCTTCCTCTTTTCCTGGTTCTGTGACAAGTAGAATTTCTTGCTTAATATCTGGGATGAGTTCACCTACCCACATCGCAAAATTGCTGTCTAAGCCAATGTTTATCGAGTTCGGAATAAATCCTTTTGCAAAGTCATTTGCATTTCTGCTATCTAAAATTAATGCCCTTGTCTCGTTGGCTGCTGCTTCAAAACCTGCTGGTGTAAGTCCTTGGTATCCACGTTCCATGACTGTATCTAGGCTCTCGTATCCTTTGATGTTCATCAAAACATTTTTAGGAAAATAAGCCGGCGGCGCAGTCAATCCTGTCAAAACGGCTTTGATAAATTCCTCTTTTGTCATATCTGCCCGCAAAGCATAATTCGTTTTCTTTTGGTTGCCTAGCGTGTCTGTCGTCTCTTTACTCATCATTTTACCACAAGCACTTCCAGCACCGTGATTTGGATAAACGATTAGATCATCCGATAATGTCATGATTTTCGTACGAAGTGAATCAAACAAATGGCCTGCAAGTTTTTCTTCTGTCAAGTCCTCAATCACGTGTTGCGCCAAATCTGGGCGACCTACATCTCCGATAAATAATGTATCTCCCGTAATGATTCCTTGTTCTTTGCCGTCTTCATCTATCAAAAGATAAGTGGTACTTTCCATCGTATGCCCTGGTGTGTGAATGGCTTTGACTTGACAACCGCCAATCTCAAAAATTTGCCCATCTTCTGCAACCAATGCCTCAAAAGCGGGTTTTGCCGTTGGACCATACACAATGCTTGCTCCTGTCTTTTTCGCTAAATCCAAATGTCCGGAGACGAAATCTGCATGAAAATGGGTTTCAAAAACGTATTTTATTTTTGCTCTTTCTTTATCCGCCTTATCAATATAGGGTTGCACTTCACGTAAGGGATCAAAAATGGCAGCTTCTCCATTATGCTCTACGTAATATGCTGCGTGTGCGATACATCCGGTATATATTTGCTCGATTTTCATTGTATGTTATATTTTTTTGATGAATGAATAGAAATTTGTCGGAGATAGATAGAGAATATCTCTATATCAAGGACAACGGCCTGCACATTTTCTCATCTTTTTTTCGATTTGGTTATTTTGATGTTACAAAACAACCAACCCGATATGAACTTTGGAATGATGACCATCATAATCCACTTTTTGTTCTGTTTTTTAGGTGATTTGTGTCAAGACAGGCCTAAACAATTGAGGGGGAATCTGTACGGAAGAGGAAAAATGAGTTGGGAAAGGGGGTAAAAAACAAAAAAGCGAAGTTTCCTTCGCTTTCTCTTTTAATCGGTTGGGTATTGAAATAATGCTTGTATAGGGTTGAATAGTGAGACAAATATATAACGTTTTTGATAATAAATATAATTTCTTCTTTATTTTTTTGAAATTTTTCAAGGAAGAAATTGGCGGACGTAATTTCTAGACGTCAAAATGGCATTCATAATATCTTGTGGACTTCCTTCGTATGCTTTGTCTTCTACCTCAATCACAACGGGTCCCTTGTATCGAACGTCCGTCAAAGCGGCAAAAAATCCACGCCAATTGACATCGCCGAGGCCTGGTAATTTAGGGGAGTGGTATTCCAACGGATTGGCTAAAATGCCCACTCTATCTAATTTGTCTTTATATACTTTTACGTCTTTAATATGAATGTGGTGGAGTCTGTCTTTATATTGATAAATAGGTTTAATCTCATCCATCATCTGGAAAATCATGTGCGAAGGGTCGTAGTTTAAGCCAAAAAGCTTGGTTGGAAATATTTCAAACATACGATCCCAAACGGCTGGACTAATGGCCAGATTTTTACCGCCTGGCCATTCGTCATTTGTAAAAAACATCGGACAGTTTTCAATGCCAATTTTAATACCTTCCTGCTCTGCTGTCGCGATGATAGGTGCCCATACTTTGGCAAATAAGTCCAAATTATCTTGCATGGAAAGGTATTGATTTCTGCCGATGAATGTATTCATGACCGGAATATTCAATTGATTACATGCCCGAATGATTTTTTTGATATGTTCAATATAATACTCGGCTTTGGTTGTATCTGGGTCTAAAGGGTTTGGGTAATAGCCTAGTCCTGAAATAGTTATGCCGCGTTCAGAAATGAAATGTTTGATGTAATTGGCATCCATTTTATCGACATCAATGTGCGTAACACCCGCATATCGGCGATTGTCTGCGCTATCTCCTGGCCAACACATCATCTCCACACATTGAAAACCATGTTTTTGTGCAAAATTAACCACGTGTTCAAAGCCAAAATCCGCCAAAATGGCGCTTACGAATCCAAGTTGTAACATGTTCTTTTGATTTAATAGGTGATTGACTACTGGCAACTAATTTACAGATTTATTCAAGAAATTGGTGTGCCTCTCGATAAAAGGATATAACTGTATGGATGAAAATCAGACAAATAGCTTCCAATTTCTTTTTGCTAGATTCTCTATCTTTGCATTTTAGAAGGCTGTTTGTATTCCTTTTTTAGAGTGATGAATGAATTATTTTGAACAGAATAAGGTGCACGCAAACAGTTTCTAATTCTTCTATTTATCTCAAAAAAGCAATCAATGGCAACTTCAAAAATTAGCTATCTTGGTGGTCTTCGTACCTCCGCAGAACATTTGGCATCGGGTGAAAAAATTACGACGGACGCACCCATCGACAACAATGGAAAGGGCGAGGCTTTTTCTCCGACAGACCTTGCCGCCACTTCTTTGGGAAGTTGCGCAATGACCATCATGGGTATTGTAGCCGAGCGCGAAGCAATCCAACTCGAAGGAAGCACGGTGGAAGTAACCAAAACAATGTCCACGGACTCTCCGCGACGCATCGTGAAGATAGAAGTGCATTTTACGTTACGTACACCCGAACCCTTGACTGAAGTCCAGCAGAAAAAGTTAGAAAATGCAGCACATACATGTCCGGTTGCGCATAGTTTACATCCAGCCATCGAACAGGTTTTTCAGTTCACTTGGGTAATATCTGCCTCGTAAATGAGGATTAAATGAACATAAAAAAAGAGGACCTTTCGTCCTCTTTTTTTATGTTTTACCTATTACTTTTCGTCTATTCTGCATCGTTTTGCCCTTCATCTTCGATGCTAATTTGGTGGAAGTCCACGAGATAATCGAGCATTTTTTGGCAGCTTCTGTATAAAATTTGATAGACGTTTTCAAACGCTTTGTCGTTCTCATAATACGGGTCTGGCACTTCCTGAACGCCCTTGGTTGTTGGGTCGTGGTCACGAATCAGAAAGAGTTTTTCAGGTGGCGGAGGTACTTTCTTGTAGTCATAATACAATTGATGGACATTCTCAAAATTCGCTTCGTCCATGACAACCAAGTGGTCGAATGCATCGAGGAGAGCTGGTGTTAGTTTCTGTCCGAGATGAGTCGTTTCGATACCATGGTTCTCGAGAACTTTCAGGGTACGTCTATCTGGAGACTTGCCAATATGGTATCCAGCTGTTCCGGCAGAATCCACTGAAAAATAGGCACTTAAACCTCTTTCTTGAATAAGTTGGCGGCAAACGGCTTCCGCCATCGGAGACCGACAGATATTGCCAAGGCAAATAAATAAGATATTTTTCATTTTTCTTTTGACTCTACAATTTGACCTTCTTCATCGACCAATACAAAAATCTTTTCACCTTCTTTCTTGAGGAGATACCGTTCACGAGCGAAATGTTCCAAAGAACGTTTATTCCCCATGACACGTTTTTCTTCTTGTTTTAATTTTTTAAGTTCTTCTTGGTAAAAAACAGCTTGCTTTTCATACGTTTTGAGCTCCAAATAAAGCTGAATTTGACGATAAAAACGAGCTGTATCTATGAAAGTCATCCATACTAAAAAAATAGCCAAGCTAGATACATAGTACCGGTATCTAGTGAAAATGCGAAAGGCTTGTCGTTTGATATTTTCTTTCATACTCAGAAATGCTGATTTGCAGAAGCGAAGATACGCGATGTTCACGCAAATTGGGTAAATAATCAATAGACTTTTTCACCCTTCGACAGCCACATTCCCCACATTTTGTTGTATGCATGTACTTTTTGGGTAGGTTTATTTTGGTTGTCATAGACCGCATTTCCTTGGTTGACCCATTCGAAAATAGAGCCGTATAAATTTTGAACATGTGTAAAACCCGCTTCACGAAGCTTATCTCCAATTTTTTCACTCCGCACACCAATCGAGCAATACACAACAATGGGTGCATTTTTGGGTATATTCTTGACTGCTTCCAATGAAAAAGTATCATATCCAACCCATTTGGCTCCTTTCAAATGGCTTACGTCAAATTCTTTTTTTTCACGTGCATCAAGTAGTAGGGGTGAAGTTGGTTTGTTTTTTAACTCCTGAACGGTGATGAGCGGTGTTGTTCCTTTGACCATCGACTTCAACAATAAATCGAAACTTCTGCTACTTGTTTGTTGAGCAAAACCAGAAAAAAATGCCATGAATAAATGAATGGTTAAGATGACCTCGCGTAGATATTTCATATAAAAAAGAACAATTCGTGAAAAAAATAATTCATATTGTCTAAGTATTAGAAAATATAATATTCAAAAAATTCTATTTTTGTTTTCTATCAACAAATATTAACCCCAAGTTTTCTATGAAATTACTGAAACACAGTTGGGCGCTAATCCTCTCATTAGCCCTGATTTACACGTTTAATCACTCCCTCGGCAGCATACCGCCACTCGGTAAATTGTTTAGCCCGTTTGTTGGTTTCCTACAAAATACGAAAAATGCAGGGATACCGACTAACGAAGAACTGAAATTGGTTGGTTTGAAAGGGAAAGTAGATGTTTTGTATGATGATAATGGGGTTCCTCATATTTTTGCCGAAAATGACGCCGATTTGTACCAAGCCCAAGGCTATGTCATCGCCCGCGATAGACTTTGGCAAATGGAATTTTATACCTTGGTAGCAGGTGGCCGACTGACAGAGGTCGTCGGCGAAAGAGCTTTGGAATATGACCGCTACAACAGACGCTTGGGTATGTACAAAGCTGCACAAGAAATTGCGAATAATCTCGAAAAAGACTCTCTTTCTTCCGCTATTTTAGAAAAATACGCGGCCGGTGTCAATGCATATATCGACGAACTTAGCGATGCTGAACTCCCCATCGAATACAAAATCTTGGATTATAAACCTGAGAAATGGTCGAAATACAAAACGATTTTGATGTTAATGAATATGCGAAACACCTTGAACGGTGGAAGTACCGATTACCGTGTTTCTAACGTGGCTGCTACGTATGGAATGGATGTTATTCGTGAGCTATTTACAGATTATCCGTTTGAAGAATCGCCGATTATTCCGGAAGGAACTGCTTGGAATTTTACACCTGTACCAACACCTACTATGCCTGCCTCGCCCATGGCTGCTTTGCCTAAAAATAAAGAATTATCCATGCGTATCGAAGAACCTCGGCCTGAGATTGGAAGCAATAACTGGGCAGTTTCGGGAGAAAAATCAGCGACGGGTTTGCCTATTCTTGCCAATGACCCGCATTTGGGTTTGTCTCTTCCTTCTATTTGGTACCAAATGCAACTTTCTTCGCCGAGTGTCAATGTGTATGGAGTAGCCCTTCCAGGTTCGCCAGGTATTATCATCGGTTTTAATAAAGACATTGCGTGGGGCGTCACAAATGTAGGGTCGGATGTCATGGATTTTTACCAAATTAAATTTAAAGACGAGACTAAAAAAGAATATTGGCACGATAACCAATGGAAACCCGTCCAAGAAACGGTAGAAGTATATCGTCTGAAAAGTGGAAAAGAAATCGTGGATACGCTTCGTTCTACGCATCATGGCCCGATTATTTACGAGGAAGAAAACGAGAAAAATTTTAGCAAAAATACACCTGCCGGACATGCAATGCGCTGGGTAGCTCTGGAGACAGATGGATCAGATATGTTGACATTCCACTATTTGAATCGCGCTAAAAACCACGAAGATTATAGAAAGGCACTTACCTATTATACCGCGCCAGCACAAAACTTCATTTTTGCAAGTAATCAAAACGATATTGCCATTACACCCAACGGGAAATTACCGTTAAAATGGGAAGGACAAGGCAAGTTTCTACTTGATGGCACAGACCCAAGTCACGATTGGCAAGGATGGATTCCAGTAGAACAAAACCCAACGGTAAAAAATCCACCGCGTGGTTTTGTAAGCTCTGCAAACCAGCATTCCGTTGACCCTACGTACCCGTACTATTTGGGTTGGCGTTTTGCTTCAAGTGAGCGTGGTATTCGAATCAATGAACGTCTAGCGGCTATGACAAAAGCTACGCCAGATAGTTTGCGCATGTTACAAAATGACAATTTCAGTGTAGCTGCACGCCGTATTTTGCCTACTTTATTGTCTATTTTGGCAACAGACAAATCAATGAGCCAATTGCCAGCTTACCAAACCTTGGCAAATTGGGATAAACGAAACGAGGCGCTCTCTGTTGGTGCTACTATTTTTGAGAAGTGGATGGAGGTACTTATGTATGCGATTTGGGAGGATGAGTTTTCGGCAGATAAAAAAAATATGGTTTATCCGACCACAGACGTGACGTACCATTTACTTATGAATAAACCCACCGCCAAGTGGTTTGATAACCAAGAAACCAAAGGAAAAATAGAAACACGAGACGACATTGTGAAAATGAGTTTTAAGGGTACACTGGATTCGCTTACAAAAGAGTTCGGTACGATGGATAAAGAAAAATGGGCTTGGAAAAACGTCAAGAAAACCGAAATTGCCCATCTTGTTCCGGCGTTTACTTCATTTGGGCGATACAATATTCCGAATGGTGGCGGGAAATGGATTGTGAACGCAACGACGACCAAAACAGGCCCTTCTTGGCGTATGGTCGTAGCTGTCGATAAAGGTTGGCCAAAAGGATTTGGATTATATCCTGGCGGACAATCTGGAAATCCGGCGAGTAAATATTACGACAATATGATAGATAAATGGGCAAATGGAGAACTACAAGAATTACTTTTCTTGAAGTCAAAAGAGGAGGCTTCCCCGCGTATTGTCGGAAAAATAAGTTTACAGAATTAATCAATTTTAGTGTATTTTGATTTGCAACAGCTGAAAAAAAACACGAAACACATTAAATAAAAGAAGATATGTTATTTATACGAATTATTTTGATAGGCGCCTTTTTATCTTGGTTTGGTCCTTGGTGGAGTGTAGCAATTGCAGGATTTGCGAGTTGCTATTTGATAGGAAAAACAGGGGGAACTTCGTTTGTTTTGTCGGGTTTGGCAGCGGCAACACTTTGGCTTGGCTATGGTATTTGGCTGCATGTAGGCGCTGAAGCACCGATTTCAGAGAAAGTAGCAGGTATATTTCAGGCGAGTGTGCCGGCTTTGCAAGCAATTCCAGGTGTAGGTTTGGTTTTTGTTTTGATGGCATTGATTTCTTTTTTAGTTGGTGGATTTAGCGGATTGGCTGGTTTCCAACTTAAACAATTATTTAAATAACTTTTCTATATTTGTGACCTAATTAAGTAGAAAACAATCAAAAATTGATGAAAAAAATTACTCTTCTCGTTCTTGGGTTAGCCGTAGCCACGGTAGCTTGTAACAAGGATGCTGGCACAGACGCAGCTAAAGCGCAACCAGCGGGGCGCATCGTTTATGTAAATACAGATACGCTTCTAAATAATTATGATTACTACAAAGACGTAGTAAAAGAATTTCAGAACAAACAATTTCAGTTAGAAAACGAATTGCAACGGAAAGGGCAGTCTTTCCAGAATGAAGTAGCATTGTTCCAACGTAGAGTGCAAGCCGGTGGTATGTCGCAAGAACAAGCACAAACTACGCAGCAGCAGTTGGCTCAAAAAGAACAAAATTTGATGATGTACAGAGACAATGCTGCTAATAACTTGGCCGTTGAACAAGGTCAAAAAACAGATGAATTGTTGACAAAAATCCAAGATTATCTAGCAAAGTATAATGCAGGAGATAAATACGATATGGTCATCGGTTATTCAAAAGGTGGTGGTGTCTTGTATGCAAAAGAAGATTTAGATATCACACAAGATGTGTTGAAAGGTCTGAATGAAGAGTATGCAAAAACCAAAAAATCAACGGTTAAAACTGATTCTACAGCGAAGAAATAATTTCAGTTATAGCAGATGAAAAAATAAAAAGAGGCAGATTCATATGAACTGCCTCTTTTTATTTTTTCTTTGATGCTAATGAGTGGTGGAGTGTAAATCGGAGAACATCCGTCTCTCTTACCGGGCTTGTCGTTTCAATGCCTTGATTTATAATCCATAAATAACCTGCTTCCAAAGCCAAAGAAGGTGTAAACTGTGTTCGAGCCGCTAGATAGACTCGGTTTTGGTCCATGCGCAGATGGTCAACCCAACCGCCTGCATGAAACATAATTTCATCACTGACTTTTACAAGAGAGCGTTTTCCAAATTTTTGTGAGAACTGAAGTTGATACCGGAGGCGCGATTGAATAGGCAACTGCTCATTTGTGCCTGCCTTGGTCTCTGTCGGGAAATAACGCTGTTCAATGCGTATCCTAGATTGAATAGCCACGTTTCTTTTTTGGAGATGTCTGAAATTCAGCTCTTCAAATATTCGAAATTCATTGACGACTCTTTTCTCTTCGTTCGAAGAATACCGCGCCACATTGGAAAAAGTGGTTCCTAAAGCAATGTCTAGGGATTCCTTGATTTTATAATGAAAATGTGCATGGGAAATAGTTTGATTTCTACGACCAATATTTGTCAGAGACTGAATACGATTATCTATTTCAGCAATGAAAAAATGCTTGGGATGTCCTACCGTCTGAACCATATAGCGTGTCCAGATTAAACTTGGACTCGATACAAGTTGTGCAGATACAAATGTAGGTACTAAGAACGAAAACAAGAGAATCGAACGAAACATGCAAAAAAAAGGTTTACTCCCGCAAAGGTAGCGAAAGTAAACCCTTTCATTTGTACTTAAAATCACATATAATTCAAATCATTATTGGGTTTTAAGTGAATGATTCCTAGTTTATTGAGTAATAATATAAACGGGTAAGTAGGGTCAAATTCATGCCATTTAATCCCAAAATTGGCTCTACCTCCAAATTTATGGTGATTGTTATGATACGATTCTCCCAACATTAAAAAGTCTAGAGGTAGAAGATTTTTAGCGGTATCATCTACTTCATAATTTCTGTAGCCGTATTTATGCGCATACCAATTGATGATGACGCCATGTACGGGACCCATCAAATAATGAATGGGTAATAGCAAGAACATCCACCAAGAAGTAGCAAACTGAATGTAGAAAAGGGTATATAATGTACCCCAAGCAAGCCGAGAAATCCAACGGTCTCCTAGTTTTTCCATAAATGGCCAGTTCGGAATTCCTTTTTTGTACTTTTCTTCGATAGTGTCTTGATTATGAACAATTTCATTATAGAAATTTTTCGTCCGCCACATCATATCAAACAAATTTTTAGAATAATCTGGCGAGTGTGGATCTTTCTCTGTATCCGCAAAAGCATGGTGAAGGCGGTGCATGATACCGTAGGCACGCGGGCTCAGAAAAGAAGAGCCTTGGAACAAAAATGTAAGCCAATAAAAGGTTTTTTCCCAAAATGGAGACATGGTAAACATCTTATGTGCCGCATATCTGTGAAGGAAAAAGGTCTGCATCAAAAGCGATAAATACCAATGTGCTACAAAAAAAAGAAGGATAGTCATGTGTGTTTTCGGTTCGTAACATAGAAAAAATCAATGTTCAAAAGTAAAAAGGATCAAAAGAGCGAAATATGATTTTTCTCATAAGCTACTATTGCCTAGAAAGGAAAAAAGCCTATTTCTCAGAACTGAGAAATAGGCTTTTTATACTAAAGATAGACGAAATTAGCTGGTTTTCTGTTCCTTCGCCCAAGTATCTTTTAAGCCAACCGTCTGATTAAAAATCAATTGCTCTGGCGTACTATCTGAATCCAACACATAATATCCTTTCCGGATAAATTGGTATTTGTTCTCTGTGGTTGCCAGAGCCAAGCTAGGTTCAACCCATGCTGTAATCGTTTTTAGTGAATTTTCGTTGATATAATCTTTGAAATCCCCTTCTTCATCACTTGGATTTTCTACCTTAAATAGTCTGTCATACACGCGAATCTCCGCTTTTTTAGCATCTGCAATGGAAACCCAATGCAGTACACCTTTTACTTTTATACCTGACTCATCTGCGCCGCTTTTGCTATTTTCTACATAACTACAGATAAGTTCAATCACTTCGCCGTCTTCGTTTTTAATGACCTCATCGCATTGGATAATATAAGCGCCTTTTAGACGAACCATTTTGCCTGGTGCTAATCGGAAGTACTTCTTCGGAGCATCTTCCATAAAATCCTCCCGCTCAATATAGATTTCTCTACTGAAAGGCACTTCTCTATGTCCAGATTCTGGGTCTTCTGGATTGTTCTCAACCAAACAAATCTCTGTTTTATCCGCCGGGAAATTCGAAATGGTTACTTTCAAAGGTTCTGTTACAGCCATTACCCGCGCCGCGATTTTATTCAAATGGTCGCGTACACAAAACTCAAGTAAGGAAACATCAATTAAATTATCTCGTTTGGCAATACCGATGCGGTCACAAAAATCACGAATAGAATCGGGCGTATAGCCTCTTCGACGCAATCCGGAAATCGTCGGCATACGTGGGTCATCCCAACCTGATACGTATCCTTCGTTGACAAGCTGCAAAAGTTTTCGCTTGCTCATCACGGTGTAGGTTAAATTAAGCCGTGCAAATTCATACTGCTTGGAAGGAAATATGTCCAGTTTTTCAATGAACCAATTGTATAATTCTCGGTGTGCGACAAATTCAAGTGTACAAACGGAGTGTGTAATCTTCTCCAATGAGTCCGACTGACCGTGCGCAAAATCATACATTGGATAGATACACCAAGCGTCACCTGTACGGTGATGATGCGCAAATTTAATCCGGTAAATGACGGGGTCGCGCATGAGCATATTGCTTGACGACATATCAATTTTCGCACGGAGTACTTTACTTCCTTCGGGGTGCTTTCCTGCCCGCATTTCCTCAAAAAGACGTTTGTTTTCTTCAGGAGTTCTATCTCGGTAAGGGCTTGCTTGTCCTGGCTGGGTTGGTGTACCTTTTTGCTCGGCCATCTCAGCAGCAGTACTGTCGTCAATATAAGCTAAACCCTTCTCTATCAGCGTGATAGCATATTGGTAAAGTTGTTCAAAATAATCAGAAGCATACAGCTCATCTGCCCAAGTAAAGCCAAGCCAACGGACATCCCCCTTGATAGATTCAACGTATTCTGTGTCTTCTGTCACGGGATTGGTATCATCAAAACGGAGATTGGTTTGTCCACCGTATTTCTGAGCAACGCCAAAATTAAGGCAAATGGATTTCGCATGACCGATATGAAGATAGCCGTTTGGTTCTGGCGGAAAACGGGTCAGCACACGACCGCCGTGTTTTCCCTCGCGTAAATCAGCTTCAATAATCTCTTCGATGAAATTCAAAGACTTTGTTTTTTCCGTATGTTCGTGGTTTTCTCCTGTCATGAATAGCCGTGGTGATGTTGTATAATTCCAAGCGAATTTAATAAAAACTTTAAAGTAAGTGATTTTAAGACTAACTTTAACCGAATAATGAATGAATTAACACAATAAATACTAAGAATAATTCAATTTATGGCAGATTTGGATACCTATTCTGTTTTAACAGAAAAAGGGGAGGGGCTCTTCAAAGATAAAGGAAGTAAGTTTTATGCTTTTGCTTTGCCGATTTCCTCTGAAGATGAACTGAAGCCTCTTTTGGAAGAGATAAAATCGATTCACCCCAAAGCGCGCCATTATTGTTTTGCCTACCGAATGGGTGAAAAAGGAGAAATTTATCGTGCCAATGACGACGGTGAGCCCGGAGGTTCTGCTGGCAAACCAATTCTTAATGTGTTATTATCCAATCAGTTAACAAATACGCTGGTTGTCGTTGTTCGGTATTTTGGTGGTACATTACTTGGTGTGCCCGGTCTGATTCATGCCTATAAAGAGGCGTCAAAATTGGCTATTGAAACCGCTACAATAGAAGAGAAAACAAGGAATGATACCTTTGAAATTGCCTTTGGTTTTGAACAAATGAACGAGGTGATGCGTATTCTAAAAGAAAACAACGTAAAAATTATCGAACAGCTATTTCATGAAAAATGGGGACTTATTTTTGAGATTCGCCAATCACAATCTTCTTTACTTATCCAAAAATTAACGGATATTTATGGTGTTTCCCTTTGTTCAAATGAGTAGAAAAAAGAAAATATGAATAATTGTCAGGAATTGATTGAATTGATTCAATTAGAACAACTTGATGCCCAAACGTTTATCGGGCAAAATTACCAAGCACCTTGGAAGCGTGTTTTCGGTGGACAGGTTTTAGCGCAATCCTTGAGCGCCGCTGCACAAACCGTAGAACCCGACCGAATGGTTCATTCGTTGCATTCGTATTTCCTTTTAACAGGCGATATTTCGATTCCTATCCGGTTTGAGGTCGAGCGCGTCCGTGATGGAGGAAGCTTCACTACCCGTCGTGTGGTAGCCAAGCAAAACGAAGAGGTCATTTTCATTCTTTCAGCATCTTTTCAGAAAGAGCAACCTAGCTTTGGCCACCAAGTCCCTATGCCCAATGTGTTACCGCCCGAACAACTGCGTTCAGACCACGAATTTATTGAGGCGTACAAAGAGCTTCTTCCTGACAGTATTTTAGAAAGTATCCGAACGCGTCCGTTTATATTTAAACCTGTTGAAAATATCATCCCTAAAAAAGGGGAAGTTCGTCAGCCTATGCGCCATATTTGGTTGAAAACCAATGAGTTACTTGGTGACGTCACACCTCAACTTCATCAACAAATCTTGACGTATGTTTCGGATTATAATTTACTTTCAACGGCTGCTTTACCGCATACGCAAGATGTTTTTCCGCGTGATTTATTCATGGCAAGTCTAGATCACGCGATGTGGTTTCATCGCCCTTTTCGGGTAGATGAATGGCTGCTTTTTGCCATCGACAGCCCAAGTACGTCAAATAGTCGAGGTTTTACACGCGGTCATTTTTTTGCGCAAACAGGTGAGCTGGTCGCCTCTGTCGTGCAAGAAGGATTGATTCGACAAAAAAAATAGTCCAATTTATACACTTTTTCAACCCACTTCATCTATTTATGAAACACTTACCTGCAAACATGCAACAGCTTGGTTTACCCGTTGTGGTAGCTCCTATGTTCCTTATTTCTGGGCCTTCTTTGGTGATTGAATGCTGTCGGCAAGGCATTGTCGGGACATTCCCCGCCCTGAACCACCGCAGTACAGAAGGCTTTGAACAATGGGTCATCGAAATCAAAGAAGCGCTAGCTACTATGGATAATCCTGCGCCTTTTGGTGTCAATTTAATTGTTCACCCGACGAATCACCGTTTGATGCAAGACATTGAAGTCATTGTAAAACACCAAGTCCCGCTTGTGATTACCTCCCTTGGTGCTGTCCCTGACCTAGTGGATGCTGTACACAGTTACGGTGGATTGGTTTTTCATGATGTTATCAATCGCCGCCATGCAGAAAAAGCAGTCGCTGCGGGTGTGGACGGGCTTATCCTTGTCTCTGCTGGTGCAGGTGGTCACGCAGGAACTTTGAACCCCATGGCGTTTATTCATGAAATTCGTTCTTTCTTTGATAAAACAATCTTGCTTTCTGGTTGTATCAGTGACGGTCAAGATATTGCTTCTGCGATGCAAATGGGGGCAGATTTGGCTTATATGGGAACTCGTTTTATCAATACCACGGAGGCAAATGTCGATAAAGCTTACCAGCAAATGATTGTAGAAAGTGGTACATCTGACATCGTTTACACGGCGGCAGTTTCGGGGGTTGCAGCTAATTTTATGAAGAAGAGTCTTGAAAATGCTGGAATACCACCTGAAATGTGGAGTCGAGCAGGAAAAATAGATTTCGGAAAAGAATTGGATGCCGCACAAGCAGAGGCAAAAGCTTGGAAAACCATTTGGTCGGCTGGTCAAGGTGTGGCAGCTATCCAAGATGTGCTCCCGGTAGCCGATTTGGTCAACCAATTAAAAACAGATTTTCGTCAATCGATAGAAGCTCAAATCGAGTTACTTCAGAAATATAAATAATTCATATACGTATTTCCTCTTGCAGAAACACAGAGGAAATACGTATCTTTAAAACGAGATGAATACCTTATTTCCACTTTTTGTAAAGTTAGAACAACAGTCTATTTTGTTGGTAGGTGGCGGATACGTCGCACTAGAAAAGCTAACTGCCATTTATGCCAATTCTCCAGCAACTGTTCTGACGTTGGTTGCTCCTGAAATTCGACAGGAAATCCGGGAAATGGCTACTCAATTTTCGATTCAATTCATAGAAAAGCCATTTGACTCCAGTTTTCTAGCTGATAAAAACCTTGTTTTTGTGGCTACCAATGATAAATTAGTCAATAAGCGAATTTCCGACGAATGCCGGCAAAAAGGTATTTTGGTGAATGTAGCAGACACACCCGATGCGTGTGATTTCTATTTGGGCTCGGTTGTTCAAAAAGGAGATTTAAAAATCGGGATTTCTACTAATGGGAAATCGCCTACTTTTGCCAAGCGTTTCCGGGAAATATTGACAGATATTTTGCCTGATTCGTTGCAAGAAACCTTAGACAATTTACAGGCGATACGCAACAAATTGAAAGGAGACTTTGAGGAAAAAGTCGAGAAATTAAATGAAATTACAAAAGTAATGCGGGCAGAAAATTAGTCTTATTCGGTTTCTTTCACCTCCAAAATATCGCAGGCTTTTCGGGCAGCATCTTGTTCCGCTTTCTTTTTATTCCAGCCACGACCCTCACTGACAGGCTCTCCATCTAAAGTTACTTGTGCTACAAATTCTTTTTGGTGGTGCTTTCCATTTTCCTCGATGATGTCAAAACTGACTTTTTTCCCTCCGTGTTGTGCCCAACTGAGGAGAATACTTTTGTAGTTGGTATTATTTGAAATAACGGCGTCTAAATCGAAGTAATTAGCAATTAAGTTTTTGACAAGGAATCGTTTCGTAAACCGAAAGCCCTTATCTAGGTAAATTGCACCGATGAGTGCTTCCATGGCATCGCCGTACATAGAAGTTCTTTTGTGACTTACACGATGTCCATCAAATTGAATGAGATTTTCTAAACCAATTTTGCGTGCAACTACATTCAGTGACTCGCGGTTTACAATCCGCGAACGGATTTCTGTCAAAAAGCCTTCATCTTTATAGGGGTATTTTTTGAAAAGATATTCTGCAATGACCATCCCAAGAACGGAATCACCTAGAAACTCCAATCTTTCATTTGATTCTTTGAATCCATTGAAATTATTTTCTTTGGAAGCAGAAGTATGTCTGAAAGCAAGTTGGTACAATTCCAAATTACTAGGTTTTTCGCCAATAATTTGTTCAATTGCTTTTTTGAACTCTCTTTCTTTAGGGCTTGATTTAAAGAAATCAAAGAAATTTTCCGCTGCCATGGAGGTGTCTCATCGGAGTAGTTATGGGTGTATCATTGCAAATGAGAGACAGAGCGAGTAACCCATTTTGGATTACTCGTTTGTCAATTTCTTAAATATTAAAGTGGCATTATGGCCACCAAAACCAAAGCAGTTACTTAAAATTACGTTTACTTTTTTGGCTTTTGCCACGTTGGGTGTCAAGTCAATACGTGAGTCTATGACTTCATCTTGATTGAAGAGATTGATTGTAGGTGGAATCATTTGATGTTCCAATGCTAAAATTCCTGCAACGGTTTCTACAGCACCTGCACCTCCTAAAAGGTGGCCAGTCATTGATTTTGTAGAACTGATACTCACTTTGTAAGCGTGTTCTCCAAATAATTGTTCGATAGCCTTGATTTCTTGTGGGTCACCGAGTGGAGTAGAAGTTCCGTGTGTGTTGATATAATCAATTTCTTCGGGTTGCATTTGCGCATCCTCTAACGCATCTTTCATAGATAGATACGCGCCGTATCCTTCTGGGTGTGGCGCCGTAATGTGGTATGCATCTGAAGAAAATCCACCTCCAACTAGCTCACAGTATATTTTAGCTCCACGCGCTTTGGCATGTTCATATTCTTCCAAAACGATGGCTGCACCTCCTTCACCCAAAACGAAACCATCACGGTCTTTGTCATAAGGTCTTGAAGCTGTTGCAGGGTCATCATTTCTTTCAGAAAGGGCGCGCAAAGCATTGAATCCGCCAACGCCTGCTTGTGTTACTGCAGCTTCAGAACCACCCGTTACGCAGGCAACCATTCTACCCAAACGGATGTAGTTGAATGCATCAATAATAGCATTATTTGCCGATGAACATGCGGAGACCGTCACGTAGTTTGGCCCTCTAAAACCATATTTAATGGAAATTTGACCAGAGACGGAGTCTGCAATCATCTTAGGGATAAAGAAGGGGTTGAAGCGAGGGGTACCGTTACCAGTAGTAAAATTGATTACTTCTTCTTCAAATGTTTTCAAGCCTCCGATACCAGAGCCCCAAATAACACCCACTTTATCTTTGTTAATTGTATCTATGTGTAAGTTGGCATCCGCAACAGCTTCGTCAGCGACAATTACTCCAAACTGGGTAAATAAGTCCATCTTTCGTGCGTCTTGTCGCGGAATAAAATCTGTAACTTCTAAGTTTTTAACTTCACAAGCGAACTTAGTCTTGAAAAGAGACGCGTCAAAGCGTGTGATAGGAGCTGCACCGCTTACTCCATTTGAAAGCCCTTTCCAATATTCTTCAACGTTATTACCGATAGGAGTGAGTGCGCCCAAACCTGTTACAACAACTCTTTTTATAGCCATAGTGAAATGCGTTTTAAAAATTTAAAGTTCAATACTCAACGCTTTTGTAAATCTACAAAAGCATGTTGAATATTGAACTTTCAACATAAAAGAAAATCATTATTTAGAATTCTCTTCCAAGTAAGCGATTGCTTGACCAACAGTCTGAATGTTTTCAGCCTGATCGTCTGGAATAGACACATTGAATTCTTTTTCGAACTCCATGATAAGCTCAACTGTGTCCAAAGAATCAGCTCCTAGGTCGTTTGTGAAGGATGCCTCATTTGTGATTTCGGCTTCTCCAACGGCAAGCTTTTCTACAATAATTTTCGTTACTCTCGCTGCGATATCTGACATTTTTCAAAAGGTAGTTTGGTGAAAAACGTTGCAAAGTAAGAGATTTTCAACGAAAACAGCAAAAGGATTTGATTTTTTTGAGTGGATATTTGTTCCGAAATTTGTAGTCCGTTTCCAATTATTGTATTTTAACAACGAATCTACCTATGTCTCTTCCTTTTTTACCACTTGACCCCATCGCGCCTTTTTTCTTGCTGGCTGGACCTTGTGCAATCGAAGGGAGAGAAGAAGCACGACAAATTGCGGAATGCTTGAAAGACATAACCAATAGACTAGGTATCCCGTGGGTATTTAAAGGAAGTTTTCGCAAAGCTAATCGCTCAAAAGGTAACAGCTTTACGGGTATTGGTGACCAACTTGCCCTCGAAATTCTTGCTGAAATACGTTCTGATTTTGATGTTCCTGTCATGACGGATATTCACGAAGCAAATGAAGCTGCCTTGGTCGCCAATTATGTGGATATACTTCAAATACCCGCTTTTTTATGTCGTCAAACAGATTTACTCGTTGCGGCTGCACAAACAGGGAAACCCGTAAATATCAAAAAAGGGCAGTTTATGTCGGGTGAATCCATGGGTTTTGCTGTAGATAAAATCAAATCTGTACGTCCGGATATACCTGTATTTCTAACAGAACGCGGGAACTCATTTGGTTACGGTGATTTGGTCGTGGATTTTCGGAATATTCCCGCAATGAAACAGCTGAATGTCCCCGTAATCATGGATTGTACACACTCCTTGCAGCAACCTAATCGTGCCTCTGGCGTAACAGGTGGGCAACCTCATTTGATAGAAATCATCGCAAAAGCGGCTGTTGCTATTGGTGTTGATGGCCTCTTTTTGGAGACACATCCCAACCCAAAAGAAGCCAAATCAGATGGAGAAAATATGCTTCCTCTGGATCAAGTAGAAGACCTTTTAATCAAATTAATTAAAATTCGTGCAGCAATACGTTGACGAATTAACCTTCCCTGCTTTCTGATTTAATCACTGAAAAACGACGAATGTAAACATATGTCTAAAAATTACAGAAGAAAAAATTCGGCTAATTCTGAATCCAAATCCGGGTCTGTCCGTAACTTGAAAGAAACATTTTCTTCCTTTGATTGGGAGTCCGAGCAGTTTCAATTGGTTCTTGGATCGTTCATTTCTATCATAGCACTTTTTCTATTTCTCTCTTTCACCTCGTATCTATTTACAGGAGAAAATGACCAAGATATCATTCAGAAAAATATTTCATCGGCTATTCAGCTTGAAGAGAAAAATGCAGAAAATGTATTTGGAGTAGCTGGTGCATACGTCGCACATTGGTTTATTTATAATTTGTTTGGGATTGCCGCTTTTGGTTGGTTACCAGTCCTTTTTCTTACAGGAATAAATCTTTTGACCAAGAATTTCTTTCGTCAAATCAATGCGAACCGCCTAGGCTTTGCTACCATTTTCTATGTGTTTTTTACCTCTATTTTTCTCGGTTATTGGGCTAAATTATTTGAATTAAAACAACATATTTTTACCGGAAATATTGGATTTGTTGTCAATGAATGGATGTTTCATGTTGTTGGCTTTGGTGGAATATTTGTTTATTCTATTGTATTTTTTAGTTGGCTTCTTTATTTTCATAAGGTAAAAAATTTACGAGCAAAATTTGCTACACTCTTCCCATATGATGAAGAAATACCAACGGAAAGAGAAGAAAGTGATCTTGAAGAACAACAAAAAAGAGACTATACAGAGGAAAATCCTATGGATTTCTCCCCTGATTTATCAGTTCATCCGATTGTAGATTCTTTCTCTAACGAGCCACAAGTCAATCCTGTGCGTGAAGAAAAACAACCGAAATCCACTGGGGAAAATCACGTTAAGTTTGAAATTGAACCAACGCACGAAGAGCCCATCAATATTCCATTAACGATTGAAACCACTCCACCAAACGTAGAAATTGACGCCGATAATTTGGTTGAAACGTACGGAAAATACGACCCTACCCTCGATTTATCCAGTTATAAATACCCGCATTTAGGATTGGTGAAAGATTATCAGTCCGATGGACGTAAGGTTTCTGAAGATGAACTTGAAGCCAATAAGAATAATATTATTGAGACGATGCGCAATTTTAACATTGGTATCGCAAGCATCAAAGCGACGATTGGGCCGACAGTTACGTTGTACGAAATTGTACCTGAAGCCGGCGTGCGGATTTCGAAAATTAAAAGTTTAGAGGAAAATATCGCCTTAAATCTAGCCGCACTTGGTATCCGGATTATCGCTCCTATGCCTGGAAAAGGAACTATCGGTATTGAAGTTCCCAATAAGAACAGAGAGGTGGTGACAATTAAGTCGGTTTTAGCAAGTGAAAAATTCCAAAAATCAACCTTTGAATTACCCATCATTCTTGGAAAAACGATTTCAAACGAAATCTATATTTCAGATTTAGCTAAAATGCCGCACCTACTCATGGCAGGTGCAACAGGCCAAGGAAAATCAGTAGGATTGAATGTTATCTTGGCTTCGCTTTTGTATAAAAAGCACCCGTCGCAAGTGAAATTCGTTTTGGTGGATCCTAAAAAAGTGGAATTGACGCTGTTTAATAAAATTGAACGTCACTTCCTCGCTATGTTACCCAATGCCGAGGAAGCTATCATTACTGATACTAAGAAAGTAATTCATACTTTGAACTCCTTATGTATCGAGATGGATTCACGCTATGATTTATTGAAGGACGCAGGCGTGCGAAATATCGGAGAATACAACGCAAAATTTGTGGTTCGCAAGCTAAGTCCAGAAAAGGGACACCGTTTTCTACCGTATATCGTTTTGGTGATTGATGAGCTTGCTGACTTGATGATGACCGCAGGAAAAGAAGTAGAACAACCTATTGCTCGGCTTGCTCAATTAGCACGTGCTATCGGTATTCATTTGATTGTTGCTACACAAAGACCATCTGTAAACGTCATTACAGGCTTAATCAAGGCGAATTTCCCGGCGCGTTTGTCCTTTAAAGTAACTTCCAAAATTGACTCACGAACCATTTTGGATACGGGGGGCTCTGAACAACTTGTGGGGAGTGGAGACATGTTGTTGTCCATGGGTTCAGATATGATTCGTTTGCAAGGACCTTTTGTTGATACACCGGAAATAGATGACATTTGTGAGTTTATTGGTAGCCAACGTGGATATGAATCGGCGTATTTATTACCCGAATTTTACGGAGATGATGAACAAGAAAGTAACGGGCCGATGGATATGTCCGAAATGGATCCGCTTTTTGACGAAGCTGCTCGTTTGCTGGTCTCAGCTCAACAAGGAAGTACCTCGCTCATTCAACGAAAAATGAAGTTAGGTTATAACCGCGCAGGGAGAATTATTGACCAATTGGAACAAACAGGCATTGTTGGGCCGTTTGAAGGAAGTAAGGCACGTGAAGTTCTCGTGAAAGACTTAGTAACTTTAGAAGAAATGTTGAAGTCATTGAGGAATAAGTAAACTATTTGTTCCTAGATTGGTCTAAGTAAGAAATTGTATTGAAAGAAATTAAACAGTGAATAAAATGAGAAAAGCAAAATGGATGATAGCCTTAATTTGGCTACTAGGTGTTCAGATGGTACAAGCGCAGGGTGATAAGCGTGCTTCTGCTATTTTAGACCAAATGAGTACAAAGTACAAGAACATGAAGACGTTCAGTGCCAATTTTACGTATGGTCCAGATTCGCCTTCTGCCAAAAAAATGACCGGAGCAGTAGTTGTGAAAGGAGTAAAGTTCAAACTCAATATGGTTGGGCAGGAGATTTACAATAATGGCAAAGAGATTTATACGTATGTGAAGGAAACAAATGAAGTGAATATCATGGATTATGACGCCTCCGCAGATTCTGATTTTTCCCCAACAAAAATTTATAGCATTTATAAAAAAGGATACAAATATTTGTTCAAACAAGAAATGAAGGTTGGAAGTCAAGTTTTTGAGGTAGTAGAATTATCACCAACAGCAAAAACTTCCAACGTAACGAAAATTCAAATTACAGTGGACAAAAAAGACAAAAGTATCAAGAGTTGGAGAATCTGGGATAAAAAAGGCAAATCCACATTATTTAAAGTGGATAAATTTGTACCCAATGTTCCAGCCAACGATGCCTTATTTACGTTCGATAAATCCAAATATCCAGGAGTTGAGGTCGTAGATTTACGCTAATAAATATAATTTTTAGAAAAGGTCTCTTTTGAACTTTCCACGATAACAGTGGATTTTCACTAGAGACCTTTCTTATTATTTTACAAGTAAGTACTTACTGAATACTTGGGCTTTTTCATATTTGTTTATCTGTTCTGTTGGATGCGAATAATTGGCAAAAGCAATAAAAACGCCTCATCTGGAAAAGAGGAGGCGTTTTTTATGTTCGTATTTCTTCAACTTTATTTAAAACAACTCGTCGAGCCATCACTGCAACAACGGCTGAATAATTTCCCCATTTTCTTGTACTGCTCTTTGGTTAAACTTACATACACCCGGTTGAAGTCACCTACTGTTACTTGTTGTTTTGTAATGCTGTAACGCATATCTACGGGCATTGTAATTCCACCGATTGTTTCAGAATCTGCGCATGTTTGAAACGGTGTATCTACCTTCGTTTCTCCCTTTACTGTAAAGCCAAGTGAACTAACCGCGTCTAGGTTGTATGTGCCGAGACACAGGTATTTGTCGGCTGTTTCGCCTTTGGTTAATTTCCCGTCTTTGCGGTATGAGCCAATAACCAAAACTGGAACTATCTCTTGTTTAACGATGCCATCTTCTACTGTACTTGCACCTACAAATGAGATAACTTGACCCCCACCATCGCTTGGTTTCGTAGTACTTACAGTGCTTGCTTCATATCCTTCCATAGATTCCTTTTTTGTAAATAAAGTTTGGCTTGGTGCAGAGGAAGTGGCTGCCACACTTGTTGGATATACTTTTTTTATCTTCTTGTATTGCTTTTTCGTTAAGTCAATGTTCAGCCGTCCGTCTGTTCCTGCTGAAATTGTTTCTAAAGTTGGTTTGAAATTCAAGTTCAGAGGGAGTGAAACAGATTGCGTCGCTGGAACTCCGTTTCCAATATCTTGTAAACGAATTTTTTGGGTAGCGGTCGCTTTGGCAGATACACTGTATTCGTAGGCAAGCTTGAGAAGTAAAGGTAAACTGCCAAGTTCCAAGCTATTGCCTTTGTACGAACCAGTCAAGGTAAGTGGTTGACTTGCTTGAACAAAGTTGCCACTGTTTATTTTTGAGCTTGCGCTAATATCTACTATTGAGGACGTACAAATAGGGCAGTCTGGAGTAGCAATGCCGTCTTCACATGGTTTTTTATTCTTCAGTGTCAAGTGAGTTTCGCCAGGAACTGCGAATATATTTCCGCATGTTTGCATGATATATACAAAGCAAGTGCCGTCTTTGGCATTTATTTTATAGGCGTTAAACGGGTTCCCCGTTTTTGACCAAGCATATTTATGGCCACGGTTGTATGCACCCATCCAACCGATAGTTCCAGTCGGAACAACAACAGCCTCTATTCTCTCTGGTCCAAATGAAACATCTTTGAAACCACTGTATCCAAGCGAACGTAAAAGTAGATCAATTTCAGCTCGATTCTCTCTCAGATTTTGGCGGTAAGCATCATTTAAATGATTGTAAGCTCCACCTGCCGAATGAATTTGAATTTTCCCAAATTGTGGACTTGCTCCAAGAGCATGTAGAACTTTAGGTTCATTTTCTGAATTATTTTTAAAAGCTCGGTATAAACGCTCGGTACATAGATTCTCATTTTTTTGAGCTGTTGTAAGTGAAAATGAGAAAAGAATAGTGGTGATGGTAATAAGAAAGCGGAAAAGTTGTAGTTTTTTCATACGAATGCAATGAGTAAAATGTTTAGGACAATGATTCTAAAATGAATGATATTATGTAAGGAAAGGAATGAACACATTCAAGTAAATTTCTGAATTCAGTCCGTAAAAATACCTCTTTCTTTTTAAAGCAACGAAAAAGTTACGCACAAATGTCTTTTTCTTCGATTACTTCATGCGAAGAATATGGTATTTAAGGGTTAATTTTGTCGAATAATAATTGTTTTCATCCAAATTTAATAGATACATAATGAGTTTAGTAACCGTTGGTTCTGTAGCATTCGATAAAATTGAAACTCCTTTTGGGCAAACAGATAGAATTGTAGGTGGCGCGGCAACATTCATCACATTGGCTGCTTCGTATTTTACCAAAGAAAACCATTTAGTGGGTATCGTTGGTGGCGATTTCCCTAAAAAAATGATTGAGACTTTCCAAAATCATGGTATTAAAACAGAAGGTCTAGCCGTGGAGGAAAGTGGAACCACGTTCTTTTGGCATGGAAGATACCACAACGATATGAATGACCGGGATACATTGGATACTCAACTTGGGGTTTTCGAAAATTGGGAACCAACCATTCCAGCTTCTTGCCAGTCGCCCTCGTATTTGATGTTGGGGAATATGGTTCCTGCTATCCAACATGCAACCTTGAAAAAACTAGCTGCACGCCCGAAATTCGTTGTACTTGATACCATGAATCTTTGGATGAATATTGCTATGGATGACTTAAAGGCGGTCTTAAAGGATATTGATTGCTTGACCATCAATGACTCCGAAGCACGCCAATTATCGGGAGAATACTCTATTCGAAAAGCAGCAAAAGCTATTTTAAAAATGGGGCCATCTACACTAATCATAAAGAAAGGGGAACATGGCGCTTTGCTTTTCCAAGGAGATCGTATATTTTTCTGCCCGGCACTTCCCTTAGAAGATGTTTTTGACCCAACAGGCGCTGGAGATACATTCGCAGGTGGATTTATCGGTTATCTCGCAAAAACAGACGATATTAGTTTTGAAAACTTGAAAAGAGCCATTATTTATGGTTCTGCCATGGCTTCTTTTTGTGTAGAAAAATTTGGTGCTGAACGCATTTTAAACCTGTCACAGCAAGAAATTGATACACGTGTCCTTGATTTTGTCCAGCTAGCAAGCTTTGATATTATTAGTAAATAAAACATACAGTTATACAAAAGAGCGATGAAAATTTTTTGTTTCATCGCTCTTTTGTATTAAAATCCTCCTGCATCGTAATAAACACGTCTTCGGCTAATCTTCAAGTCACGCAATAGGGCAGAACGTACTCGCAAATCAAATGAAAAGTTACTAGCACGTTGGTTGTTTCCTGCGATGGGTGTCCAGTTAAAACTCATGTCCCAACAGTGTAATTCTCGAATTACCCCAACAGTCGTAAGTGTGGCTGCCTTGAACTGAAAATCCCAACCCGTACTGAAGTTAAATTTCCATTTAGGCGTTAAACTGAAATCTCCTTGTACTTGCATGGCTTGCACAATTTGCGGATTAGCAAGTCCTTGTCTTGAGTAATTGACGTTGTAGCTGAGGTTCAAACTCCACGGAATACTGAAATCAACGTATGCCATCGGATTTGCCCGAACAAACCGCTCCATTGCTTCACGCGCCGCATCTTCCTTCGGTTGATTGGCTGGTTTTACATCAGGTCGGAAAGTCTTGGGTGATAAACGAGTACTGATCGAGACATTAAAGAAACTCAAATTAACCAGACCGTCTCCCTTTTGCCAATTGTAAAAGCGAGTCCGGCGACCTGCTGGGTTCAACGGATTTCCTCTGGCATCGACAAACGTTAAGTCAGGTGCGTAATAGTAAGGATCTAATGTGGCGTTGGCGTTCAGATTGATTAAATTCTTGAACAAGCTCGTGTTGGTCGATAAATTAAAGGTCGATAGGTTCATAGAATCGGCCAACAAGTTATAATTGGTGGATAAACTAAGATTATCCAATAAGGATATTTTTTCAAATTGCTTGGATGCCGTATCAGATTTGGAGCGAACCTTCGCCTCCAATTGGTTGGTTAAATTGAACCCAACAGCACCTGATGCACCTGCCGAAGCCGCCAACTCTGGGAAATAGGCCAAATACCTGAAATTCGTTGGTTCATCGTTCCGTACAATTGTTCTTTCAAAAAACTTGTCTTTTAAATCCGGACTAAAACCGAGCGATAAGGAAGGTGCCATCGTATGGCGAATGGCTTGCAGGCGTCCTCCTTTTTTACCAAATTGGAATGTGCCATAAATACGTGTATTCACGCTTGCATTCATCGACCAATTGTAGGCATTAAATAAACCTTTTGTTGTATCAATCCGGACAGCATTGGAATCTGGAATGAATGTATAGCCTAATTTTTGTGTGAAAACTTCGCCTCGGTAGGAAACGCCAGGCGTAAAGTTTAAATATTTGGCAATTTTGAAGTTTGGTAAAGTAATTGGAACAGAGTAGGTCGTTCGGAATTGTCCACGATTGATAACATTTCTAAGGTCTTCGATACTCTGAATCTCAATAACACGCGCGCTCGTATTGCGCCCAAGTGCTTGATTACGCAATTCAATATCACTAAATGGTTGATTTACAACGCCCAATACTTTATAGTCTGTGAAGGTCGTAGAGCGTGTCAAGCGTGTAATATCATTAGAGACTTGGAATCCACCACTCACGTCTAAACCTAATCGGAACGTTTCGTACCAACGCCCAATCTGTTTTTTCTCAGAAACAAATGGATTAAATTGGTTCAAACCGACGGTATAAGATAAACTTCCGTTCATAACTTTGGTCGATACGTTTTGGTCAACGCGAAACCCGCTACTTGTTCG
>CAYNRA010000038.1:0-27513 GCA_964399465.1 uncultured Cytophagales bacterium | reverse complement strand
CAATACATCCGGATGACCCTCCTTATCCAATTTTAGGACTTCCGAGAGTTGTTAGTACCAGAAAAGACTTGTTGGAGTTATTTGATGCAGTTCCTTCCATGAACAATGGGCTTTGTTTTTGCACGGGTTCTCTAGGTGTACGTAGCGATAATCATCTTCCCAAAATGGTTGAAGAGTTTGGTGAACGGATTCACTTTTTACATCTCCGAAGTACGAAAAGAAATGAATTTGGTGATTTTTTTGAAGATAATCATCTCGAAGGAGATGTCGATATGTTTGGTGTAATCAAAGAGGTACTCCGACAGATGCAACAACAGCAACGTTGTATACCGATGCGGCCCGATCACGGTCACCAAATGCTTGACGATTTAACAAAAGTGACAAATCCAGGATACAGTGCTATTGGGCGTCTAAAGGGTTTAGCGGAACTAAGAGGCCTCGAAATGGGTATTGCAAAAGCATTTTATGACGAATGATTGGTTTTCTCGCCATATTCTTGTCAAAAATGTGGCGAGAAAACCAATAAAATTAAAATTGTATGGCACTGAGGGGTATGGTATATTCAATTCTTTGGTTATCTGAAATATCCCAAATTTCCATCTGGATAGTTGGGTCTTTTTTAGTCCAATCAATAGTAAGTAATCCAAAATGATTTTCCATAACTGGTCCTTCAATTCTGTTTTTATTAGGTGTTGCGAAATGCCATTTTGATGATAAGCCGCTGCTTGTTACATCATAAATTGGGTATAAACCATCTGATTGTAGTTTGGATATTTCTGCGTAATGTACGTCTCCGGACAGAAATAGAACGCCGTTCGCTTTTGTCTTTTTAATTAAATTAAGGAAACGTTGTTGTTCGTGTGGGAAGTTAGCCCATGCTTCATAGCCATTGAATTCAATGCTAAATTGGGAACCCGAACCAATTAATCGAATATCTGCTGGTTTATTGAGCTCACCTTCGAGCCATTTCCATTGTGCTTCACCCAAAAAAGTAGAGTCTTTTGACGTGTGAGGCAAGTAGTCTAAATCATAAAAATAACGCTTATCCTCAATAACACCTTCCTTAAACTTAGGAATATCATCTCGAAAAGTACGGTTATCTAACAAAATAATCTGTAGTTTTCTACCATTTATTTCGTGAATATACGATGTGTAAATACCTTCGTGTTGGCGTCTAAGTGAATTTGCAGGCTCCTGAAAAAAATCAAGAAAAATTTGTTTTGATTCTGTTTTGAATGGATAATGTCTTCCGATATCATTTCTTCCAAAATCGTGGTCGTCCCAAGTGGCAATTATCGGTGTACTTTTCTTCAAATTTTGAAAAGTCGGTTTACTATTTAGTTTGGCGTATTTACTTTTAAGCACATTCATATCGTCTGTGTCTCCATAAATATTATCTCCCAAGAAAATAAACATATCAGGTTGATGTTTCACCACGATATCAAAAATAGGAAGTGCGTTGTCTTGGTGTCCACAAGAGCCAAAAGCAATCTTAGTTTGTTTGGAGTTAGGGTTGAATTGAGCCCATGAGGAAATACTGATGAGGAAAAATAGAATTGATTTTTTACACATAGTTATGAATGTCCGTTTATAATTCACAAAACTGCAAATAATGGATGAAAAGTAGTTTACGTATGTATTACGAATGTGTAAATAAACATATCCATTATTTAGAATTCGATTATAAAAATTGTGGAGATAAATTTACATTCATACTAAAAAGTACAGTTTATAATTGAAAGAAAAAATACGAATAAAGTTAGATTAAATTTGACTTTTTTGGACTAAGATTACACTTAAAGGCCCTATTTTTTGAGAGTATCCAATGTTTCTTTACTTTTGTGTACTCATATGTATTTTCTATCAAACAAATTATGTAACTACTTATTCATTTATATGAACGAATGAAGTAGTTTTCACCCCAAGTTCAATGAGCCTCTACAAAAAGTATATATTTCCTGTTCTTTCCAAATACGACCCAGAAAAGATACATTATGCAGCGATGGATGCACTGACTTTCGTGTATTGTATTCCCGGAGTTCCCTTTGTTCTACGTACCTTGTTCACAGTGAAAGATAAAAGGTTAGAGAAAACAGTATTTGGTATTACGTTTCCAAACCCAGTTGGTCTTGCTGCAGGATTTGATAAAAATGGTATTTGGACAGATGAATTGGAAACACTAGGTTTTGGTTTTGTTGAAATCGGAACTGTGACACCTAAACCGCAGCTTGGAAATGATAAGCCGCGCTTGTTCCGTTTGAAACAAGATGAGGCAGTTATTAATCGGATGGGCTTTAATAATGAGGGTTCGGTTAGAGCTGCAAAAGCACTATCTAGAAGAAATTCTTCTCTAATTGTAGGAGGAAATATTGGCAAAAATAAGTTGACTGAAAATATCGATGCTGTGCTTGATTATTTACAAGCCTATCATGACTTGTATGATGTGGTCGATTATTTTGTGGTTAATGTTTCTTCTCCCAACACACCGGGTCTCAGAGAATTACAAGAAAAAGAACCATTGATTTATATTCTCAAACGTCTGATGCATGAAAATGCACAAAAAACAAAACCGAAACCCATTTTATTGAAGATAGCTCCAGATTTGACAAATACGCAGCTAGATGATATAGTTGACATTGTATTAGAAACCAAGATTGCTGGAATAATTGCAACCAATACAACCATTTCACGAGATGGACTTGACACTCCAGCAGAAGAAGTACAAAAAATTGGTATGGGTGGGCTCAGTGGAAAGCCAGTAAAAGAGCGATCCACAGAAGTTATTCGATACTTAGCTAAAAAGGGTCAAAAAAAGTTTGCTATCATTGGTGTTGGTGGAATTTCTACGGCAGCTGACGCACATGAAAAGTTGGAAGCAGGAGCTGATTTGGTACAGGTGTATTCAGGATTTATTTACGAGGGACCAGCTATTGTCAAAAATATTTGCAAAGGGTTACTCGCTCAAAAGTAATCTAAACCAAAATTGTTGACAGCTTGTTGAGATAAAAAATATTCACGCCTATTGATAGGCACTTATCTAGATACATTACAATGGCAGTCGTTCCATACAAGGAAAAAAATACAGGAAAGCGCGAGCAAGTGGCTGAAATGTTCGATAATATCTCACCTAAATATGATTTACTAAATCGTGTTTTGAGTGGAGGAATTGATATTTATTGGCGAAAAAGAGCAATTTCTTTGTTGAAAAAGCAAAAACCTCAACTTATTCTTGATATCGCAACGGGTACTGGAGATTTAGCAATTGAGGCTGTCCGTCAACTAAATCCTGAAAAGGTAATTGGTGTAGATATCTCCAAAGGAATGTTGCAATTTGGCATCGAGAAAATGAAAAAGTTAGGTCTCGACAAAAAAATTGAGCTCAGAATGGGCGATTCGGAGAAATTACTTTTTGATGACAATACATTTGACGCTGTTATCGTTTCATTTGGAGTGCGTAATTTTGAGAATCTTTTAAAGGGATTAACAGACATGCATCGAGTTACCAAAGAAGGTGGTACTTGTGTTGTAGTTGAGTTCTCGAATCCGAGAAAATTTCCTTTTAAACAATTATATACCTTTTATTCAAATACCATTTTACCATTTATTGGGAAATTAGTTTCTAAGGATAATGCTGCGTACAGTTATCTACCTGAATCTGTAAAGGCGTTTCCTGATGGTGAGGAATTCTTGTCAATATTTAATAAAGCTGGATTTAAAGAAACAATATGCATACCGCTTACATTTGGAATTTGCTCCGTTTACGTGGGCAAAAAATAGTTTTCTCTGTTTTACTTTTTACTTTCCTTACCACGAATACGGTGGCTCAAATTGGAAAAGTGAGAAATCAGGCGGATTATGACTTGAAGAAAGTACGTTTTGGTTATCTTATCGGTATTGCTCAAACTCATTATACTATCCGGTATAATGAGTTTTTTTTGCTACCAGGAAATACAGAATTTTATGCTATACACTCGCCAAATACCTTTGGATTCAAAATGAGTGCAGTCATGAATGTACATATAAATGATAGCTTTGATTACAGAATTTTACCTACAGTTGCCATTTATAATCGACAAATGCAGGTAATCAATAATAGCTCACCTGATCCTGAAGAACTTGTTAATGCAGATAAAGCGTGGATTGAAGTTCCTATTCTATTGAAATATAAATCGCAAAGAAGAGGGAATTTTCGGGCATATGTTGTCAGTGGACTTCGCTTTGCTGCTGAAACCAACGCCGTTAATATAGGTAGTGGGGGGGGGAGTTCGAGCACATTCATGATCAAGAAAAGAGATGTTTCGTTAGATTACGGGATAGGGCTTGAATTTTTTCAACGATTTTTTAAATTTACGCCAGAACTTATTTTCTCTCAAGGACTTACAAACTTGGTAGAAGGTACGACAGGCGCTTCATCTCCGCTAGGTTCTATCGGTAAACTTCGTTCACGAACAGTTACGTTAAATGTCATTTTTGAATAGTGGCTGCTTTTACTGCCGCTACTATCAGGTCGTAATTTGCTTCGTATCTCGCATATTCATCTGCTCGGCTTGTTGTTGCCATCGTCACATTTGGTTGTTTGAACAGCATGCCTGCTTCCTCGGCTTTTTGGGCAGAGAGATGAACCTCTCGAATGCCCGCTTGTAAAAACAAAGGTATGTTGTTAGCTGAAACCCCACTTCCTGCCATAATTTGTATCCCAAAATCGTTTCTTTCGCAAAGCTGTTGAAGAAGTTCTAAGCCAAGTTCAGCTGTGCGTTGCTGACCGGATGTCAGAATACGATTGAAGCCTAAGTATGCCGCCGTTTCAAGAGTTGTAAACGGATTTTCACACATATCGAATGCGCGATGAAGGGTGACAGGTAAACCTTCTGAAGCATCCAATAATTGTTTATTTTTTATGTCATCTAACTTTCCATCGGGAGTCAGACAACCAAAAACGAGACCGTCAGCACCTAATTTTTTTGCCCATTGAATATCAGAAATCATTGTTTTGAGTTCCGAATCTGAGTAAAGAAAATCGCCCCCTCTAGGTCGAATCATGACAAATACAGGGATAGAAACAGTCTTTTTTACTTGTTCTATTAGACCCAAAGAAGGTGTAATGCCACCCTCTGATAAGCCACCACAGAGCTCAATTCGATGTGCACCAGCTTGCTCGGCACGTTGGCAAGAGAGAACAGAATAACAACAAATTTCTACGAGAGTTTGATTTAGATGAGTCATATAAGTGATTAATAATGAATAGATTAGGAATTTATTGGTAAAAAAAAGAAAGAAAAAATACTTTTTAATATAAAATTCGTTTTATTGTCTGAAATTTTATACTTTTGCAGCCAATTTTTTGAACCACAAACTGAGTGAGACTATGTATTGGACACTTGAATTAGTTTCGTATTTAGAGGATGCCCCTTGGCCAGCTACCAAGGATGAGCTTATTGATTATTCTATTCGCTCTGGTGCTCCGAACGAAGTGATGGAGAACTTGTCCGAGCTAGAGGATGACGGCCAACCTTATGAAAATATTGAGGAAATCTGGCCTGATTATCCGACCAAGGACGATTTCTTTTTCAACGAGGACGAATATTAAGTTATGGAGCGTAGGGTGATTTATTTACCCTACGCTTCCTAATTTAATAGCTCGTATCATCTCTCTCTTTCGTCTGGGTCCGGCATGTTTTTCTACTGCAAATCCAGCTGCTTTTAAATTTCGCTGTACGTATCCTTTCGAGCAGTAGGTTGTCAAAAAACCTCCCTCTACCATCCATTCGCGCAATCTCTGAAATATACTTTCCGTCCACATTTCAGGTTGTGATTCTGGTGCAAATGCGTCGTAATAAACTAGATTGTAGGGCTTTAGTGGAGTAAATTCTTCTATCTTTTGATTGATTTTGGTCAATGAAAACAAACTGTCAACTACATGGTTCTCTCCCCAAGATAGTTCATGTAAATGAATTAATTTTTGTTGCTGATGTGGTTCTAGACCTAAATTAATCGTCTCCACCATTTCCTTTTTTAATGGAAATGCCTCTAAGCCTTCGTAGGTGATGCTGCGTGATTCACGCTGGGCTAATTCCCAAGAAAGTAATGAATTAAGACCTGTTCCCCAACCGATTTCCAATAGATGAATTTCTGAAAACCGGTGAAATGCCTCTTGTAAGCCTACTTCCAAAAAGACTCTGTTTGATTCTTGCTTTGCTCCAAAAAGCGAATGATAATACTGCTTGAAATGAGGACTGTATAACGTTTGTGTGCCATCCTCTATCTCCTGAATGACTGGCTGTTCCATGATTGTTTTGTTTCTGAATTTATTCCTTTTGAAACCCTAATCGGCGTTTCATTGTTTTGTATGTCGCGACATCTACCTTTGGGTTCGTCGTGCCGTCTTTAGATAAAAATTGACAGAACGAATAAATAAATTAGAAGTGGAAATCACCAAAACTACTTTATCCTTGGAAAATACGGGTTCTTTCCCCGCACTTCTTTTGGATTATCTTGCTGAAAAAGAGCAAATTAAACCTTTTTATTCTTTTTCACCTACTTTAGATGGCTTTAAAGAGGCTATTCAGGCAAAGAATAATTTCCCTACCTCTAACCGACAAGTGCTCGTCGATGTTCTCAAAAAGCAATACCAGGGAATTGAAAATCCACCCGCTTTGGATATTTTATTGGATGAAAAAACATTTACCGTAACCACAGGGCATCAGCTCAATATTTTTACAGGGCCTTTGTACGTGATTTATAAAATCATTACAACGCTTAACTTGGCGCAAGAACTTAAAAAAGCATATCCTGATTACCACTTTGTGCCCATTTACTGGATGGCCTCAGAAGATCATGATTTTGAGGAAATCGCTAGTTTTCAACTGTTTGGGAAAAAATATACATGGGAAACCACGCAAACGGGGGCTGTAGGTAGGATGAATCCCAAAGAATTGAGTACCGTACTAGCTCAACTGCCTGATTCGTTTCCTCTTTTCGAGCAAGCATATCTTGAAAATGATACGCTTGCAGCGGCTGTACGTACTTACATGCATGCACTTTTTGGGGTAGATGGATTGGTTTGCTTGGATGCAGATGACGCAGACTTAAAACGTCTTTTTCTACCCGTCATTGAAGAAGATTTACTCCACCAAACTGCTAGCCAGTTGGTGCACGAGCGTACAATCCAATTAGAAGATTTGAGCTACAAAGCGCAAATTCATGCGCGAGACATCAACTTCTTTTATTTGAAAGACGGTTTACGCGCCCGTTTTATCAAGGAGGGTGAAAATTGGACAGTGAAAGACACAGATATTGTATTTACTGCCGATGAAATTCGTGCAGAATACGAGAAAAATCCGGAGCGATTTAGTCCTAACGTGGTGCTAAGGCCTTTGTATCAAGAAATGATTCTACCGAATCTTTCCTATATCGGTGGCCCGTCTGAAGTACCTTATTGGTTACAATTGAAAAGTGTTTTTGACCATTATGATGTCCCTTTCCCAATTTTATTACCCCGGAATTTTGCGTTGGTTGTAACGGCAGCAAACCAGAAAAAAATAGATAAGTTACAGGTGGGTATCGATGAATTTTTTGATGATTCAGTTACACTCAAAAAACGATATGTCGAGCGAATTTCTGAAAAGTCCTTGAGTTTAGCCTTTGAAATGGATGAAATAGGAGAGGTTATGCAACGCATTGGTCGCCAAGCGGCAGGCATTGATGCAACCTTAAAAGCGGTGGTAGAGGCTGAACAAGCAAAAATAATGCACGCGCTATCTAATCTTGAAAAGCGGATTAAAAAAGCAGAAGAAAGAAACCACGAGACGGCTATTCAGCAATTATTGGGGGTACAGGATAAACTTTTCCCGAATGGTTCATTGCAAGAACGTGTAGAGAACTTTTTGAGTTTTTATAAAAATGATGCGCAATTTTTGGAGAAAGTGAAGAAAACTTTTGAGCCTCTTCACTTTGTATTCAATATTATCCATTAATCGGCCCATTCCCATACGAGGATTGTCCATGATTCTTGTGTAAAAGCATCGTCAAAAGTATGAATTGGAACAAAGCCCGCGCGTTCATGTGCCCGCATGGAGCGTGGGTTTTTTGTAGAAACATCTGATAATAATAGTTCGTATTTCTGTTGATGTTCTTTTTTAAAGCCCTGATAAAGCGCCTCAACAAGTCCTTTACCTCGTGCCTCTTGCGCCACACAAAGCTGTCCGACAAGCACAGCATCGTATTCATCTAGTGGTTTTTCTTTCCAACTTACTTGCTGATAGGCAGCTAGATAGCTTTCAAAAACAGGTTGGTCTTTGAGTAATTCAGGTACGAGTGCGAGGCAGTAACCAACCACATTTTCTCCGTCTTTTGCAACTATGTGTGCACTATGTTGGTGCATTAATTGGAGGTAGTCAAATGTATATTCAGCAGTTAAAAAGCCTTGACTTGCGGCTTGTTCAGCGGAGATATATTGGCGTAAATTTTTCTTTTGCAGCGCGAGGATTGCATGTAAATCTGCATCGGATTGTGCCGTAGAAATAGTGTACATGAGTTGGAAAATTGATTGGAAATAGGAAATGTTGACAAGTTTACTATTTTTTGAATGAATTAAATAGATTCAAGATGAAATTCAAGTGAATAGGTTTACTTCTACTTTGCCCTATTGGTATAAAACATTTTCTTTTATCTAAATAATTTTGATTTCATGTATTTAATCTACGTGAAATGGAATGGATGATACAAATGGATTGTGAGAATTGAATAAACATCCCTAGAAATAGTTACGGTATTTAAATGTTGCCTACGAAAGAAGAGATACATAACAAAAAAAGCCCCTCCACAGGATTGTGAAGAGGCTTGGTGTATTTGCGAACACTAAAAAATCAATAGCGATACATTTCTGGCTTGAATGGCCCTTCAACGGTTACGCCGATATATTCTGCTTGCTCGTTATCTAGACGGTCTAATTTAGCACCTACGTGAGCTAAATGGAAAGCAGCTACTTTTTCATCCAATTGTTTAGGCAATACATATACTTTTTTCTCGTATTTCTCTGTATTGTTCCAAAGCTCAATTTGTGCCAATGTTTGGTTAGAGAAAGAACAAGACATGACAAACGAAGGGTGTCCCATTGCACAACCAAGGTTTACTAAGCGACCTTCAGCCAAAACGATAATCTCTTTGTCATCAAGCGTGTACATATCCACTTGTGGTTTGATGACCGACTTAGTGTGTCCGTAATTTTTGTTAAGCCATTCCATATCGATTTCGTTATCGAAGTGACCAATGTTACAAACGATGGCTTTGTCACGCATCGCTTTGAAGTGGCGGTCACGGATAATACGGAGGTTTCCGGTGGCAGTAACAAAAATTTGTGCACGCGTAACAGCCTCGTCCATGGTTACGACTTCGTATCCGTCCATGGCAGCTTGAAGTGCGCAAATAGGGTCAATTTCAGTGACTAATACTCTACAACCTGCACCTCTGAGGGAGTCAGCAGAACCTTTACCTACATCACCGTATCCAGCAACAACAGCTACTTTTCCGGCGAGCATCAAGTCTGTTGCACGGCGAATAGCATCTACCAATGACTCACGGCAACCGTATTTATTGTCAAATTTAGATTTTGTAACAGAGTCATTTACGTTGATAGCAGGCAAGTGAAGCGTACCATTTTTCATTCTTTCATACAATCTATGCACACCTGTTGTGGTTTCTTCTGACAAGCCTTTGATTCCTGAAATGAGTTCAGGATATACGTCAAAAACCATGTTTGTCAAGTCACCACCGTCATCAAGAATCATGTTGAGTGGTTGTTGCTCTTCTCCAAAGAAAAGAGTTTGCTCGATGCACCAGTCAAACTCTTCCGCTGTTTGGCCTTTCCAAGCATATACCTGAATACCCGCAGCAGCAATAGCAGCGGCTGCATGATCTTGCGTTGAGAAAATATTACACGAAGACCAAGTAACTTCTGCACCAAGAGCAACAAGGGTTTCGATTAGGACTGCGGTTTGGATAGTCATGTGTAAACAACCTGCAATGCGCGCACCTTTTAAGGGTTGCGAAGGTCCGTATTCTTTTCTGATTTCCATCAAACCAGGCATTTCTGCTTCTGCAAGACGAATTTCTTTGCGCCCCCAATCTGCCAATGCAATATCTTTTACTTTATACGGTACGTATGTTTTTTTCTCTGCCATTAGTGAAATAATTTTATCTAAAATAATGCACAAAATTAATTCATTTGTTCTGAAATAAGCAAATAATTCCAATAAATTATCTATTAATTGACTTTAAAATAGATAATTTATTGGAATGCATTCATTTTGATTAGATTCTTCTCATAAATGAGTCAACAATACAGAAAATTTATCTTTCGCTTGAAGGTAAAACAGATAAGATACTTTCCAAACCAACACCTCTTGACCCTTTGACAAGAATGAAATAATTGTCTAAATTTTTGTCAATGAGCCAGTTATGGAGAGAGAACTTGTCTGTGAAATAATAGGCTTTGGGTAAATAAGGCAGTGCATAGTGCATGTTTTCACCGTACAAGGCAATCCATTCAACATCTGCGTTTTTCAGTTGGCGTCCTATTTCTGCGTGTTCATGGGCACTATCCTCTCCAAGCTCAAACATATCCCCAAGGATAAGGGCTTTCTTTTTCGGTGTTTCTATTTGTAAAAAATGGGAAATAGCAGCTTGCATCGACGACGGATTGGCGTTGTAGGCATCCATTAGAATCGAGTTTGTACCTCGTTCGATGATTTGTGAACGGTGATTTTTAGGCTGATACGCTGCCAATGCCTGGGCTGCTTGCGTTGCAGCAACTCCAAAATATGTGCCGATTGTAAATGCCGTCAGCATATTGTCAAAATTGTAACTCCCTCCGATTGGTGAAGTATAAACAGTATTTTCTAGTTGAAAACGGATAAACGGGTTGTGATCAAGTAATTGAAGCGGGCAGGACTGTTTGTTGTACGTGATGATTTTGGTTAGATGACGCTCTTCCGCCATATTCGAGATTGTTAACAAATCTGAATTGATGAAGGCACTTCCTTGGGTGTTTTTAAGAAAATCAAATAACTCGCCTTTCCCTTTTTGCACGCCTTCCATTCCACCGAAACCTTCCAAATGTGCTTTGCCAATATTGGTGATAAAGCCATGCGTTGGAGCACAAATGGTGCAAAGATCGGCGATTTCTTGTTGATGGTTAGCGCCCATTTCAATCACCGCAATTTCTGTATCCTGTGGCATGGCTAAAAGTGTAAGTGGAACTCCAAGGTGGTTATTTAGATTACCTACAGTAGCATGAACCTTAAATTTTTGGGCTAAAACGGCGGTTAACAGTTCTTTATTTGTCGTTTTTCCGTTGGAGCCCGTAAGCCCAATGACTGGGATAGAGAACGTGTCTCTGTACATACGAGCAAGTTGCTGGAGAGTAAGAAGGGTATCTTCAACCAAAATACACGACTCGTTGATTACCCTTGTTGGGTCATCTAGGATGGCAAAAGCTGCCCCATTGGCGAGGGCTTGTTCAACGAATTGGTTGCCGTCAAATCGCTCTCCTTTGATAGCAAAAAAAAGAGCACCTTGGGGAACATTGCGGGAGTCGATGGATACACCATTGGCTGGCTGAAAAAGCGAGAAAATTTCGGATAGGGTCATAAGAGAAAAGAAATCTTTTTTTGCCAAATTTCTATGATTTTTACTGAAATTACTGACACTTTGCAGGAAATTATCTTTTACATCCAAAATGAAAGAAGAAAACAATCAGAGAATAGGAGAAAGCAAAGGATATTTCCAATCTCCCATGGGCTTACTTGAAATAAAAGCTTCCGCTGTCGGATTAACCTCTTGCCGATTTATAGAAGATCTGAGTTCAGTCAATCTAAATAAACATGATAATGCCTTGATTGATAGGGCAATAAAGGAGTTGGGGCAGTATTTTTCAGGCGAATTGAGACAATTTACAGTACCCTTGGATGCGGCGGGAACGGATTTTCAGCGACGAGTTTGGGAGGTAATTGAACGAATCCCGTTTGGCGTTCGCACAAGTTATGCAGCGATTGCGCATGAATTGGGAAATCCGTTGGTGATTCGGGCGGCAGCAGCAGCAAATGGTAAAAATCCTTTACTTTTATTTGTTCCTTGCCACCGCGTCATTGGAAAAAATGGAGAGATGATTGGGTATTCCGGTGGATTACCCAGAAAAAAAGCTTTATTGGACTTTGAGGATAAAATAGCAAACGGAATACAAACCTTGTTTTAGTGTAGAATTGATTGGAATAATTAAGTGTACAGAAAGTCAAATAGACGTGTCTAGGCATGTATTTTTTTGTACTTTTGCGAACAAATATAGACGTATCCATGTCATAAAATGAGAAAAATATGCAAATGCACTCGTTGAAGTTGAAAAAACCGCTGGCGGTCATTGATTTAGAAACAACAGGAATAAATGTAGCCAAGGATAGGATTATAGAAATATGTGTAGCGAAAGCCAATATAGATGGGAGCGTAGAAGTAAAAACCAAGCGCATCAATCCAGGAATGCCGATTCCGATAGAGTCGAGTTTAATTCACGGGATTTACGATGAAGATGTAAAAGATGAGCCGACATTTAAGCAATTGGCTCGTTCATTAGCACAATTTTTAGAGGGTTGTGACTTGGCTGGCTTCAACTCTAATCGGTTTGATATTCCAATGCTAGTTGAGGAGTTTTTACGTGTCGATTCTGATCTATTTGATATGAAAAATAGAAAATTAGTAGATGCGCAACGTATTTTTCATTTGATGGAGCCAAGAACCCTGACAGCTGCCTACCGTTTTTATTGCAATAAAGAGCTAGTTGGTGCACATGGTGCTGAAGCCGACACGCTGGCTACCCTCGAAGTTTTGTGCGCTCAAGTAGATAAATACGAAGGAGTGACCATCAAAGACAAACAAGGGGCAGAATATATTCCTATCAAGAATGACATCAACGCCTTACATGAACTTACCTCCTCCAATATGGTTGATTTTGCGCAACGAATGGCATTAAATGCACAAGGAGAAGTTGTGTTTAACTTTGGTAAAAATACTGGGAAGCGCGTTGTAGATGTTCTAAAGAAAGAGCCTCAATACTATGATTGGATGATGAACGGAGATTTTCCGCTAGACACAAAGCGTAAATTAACCGAAGTTCGTCTGAAAATGATGATTGACAAATAACAAAAGTTGAAAAAAAAAAGAAGCATATTGATTTATGCTTAATTTTGCCTAAAATTTTCCATACCTTAACAACCTTGCGATGTTTCAAAGCGAAATACCAGAAGTAATCAAGTTAATACCTCTGACAAACTACGTATTACTAGCCAGTATTTTATTTGTAATTGGAATTGTAGGTGTTTTAATACGCCGCAATGCCCTCATTATATTCATGTCCATCGAGCTTATGCTCAATGCGGTGAATTTGCTCCTTGTAGCGTTCTCTGCATACAGGTCTGATCCGACTGGTCAAATTTTTGTATTCTTTATTATGGCTGTGGCAGCGGCTGAAGTCGCGGTTGGTCTAGCTATCATTGTGATGATTTACCGAAATATCCGCTCCATCGATGTAAGTTTATTGGATAAAATAAGAGGTTGATTACTTACATACTCGACACTTATTGTTCGTCCTATTTATCAAAATCTTAACACACGCTATGTCATTACTTGCCCTTATCCCTTTGTTTCCATTGGTTGGCTTTTTAATTAATGGACTAGGTTTTCGTAAAATCCCTCGTTCCCTTGTTGCTCCCGTTGGGATTGGAGCCGCCTTTCTCTCTTTTATTTTTACATATTTTGCCTATTCGCAACTTCCTGCAGACGGCTCCCCGATTATCGTACCTTTATTAGATTGGATTACCATCGGAGAAATGAATATTCCTTTCTCATTCCAATTAGATCAATTATCCATCATCATGTTATTCGTGATTACCGGCGTAGGAACGCTCATTCACGTTTATTCCATGGGATATATGTCGCACGATGAAGGTTATGGTAAGTTTTTCGCCTTTCTGAATCTCTTCTTATTCTCCATGCTATTGCTCGTGATGGGCTCTAACTTTGTGATTATGTTCATTGGTTGGGAAGGGGTCGGCTTATGCTCGTATTTGCTCATTGGATTTTGGAATAAAAATGCAAACTATGGCGATGCTGCTCGTAAAGCATTTATAATGAATAGAGTAGGGGATTTGGGTTTTCTAATTGGTATCTTCCTTATTTTCCAAGAATTTGGTACTGTTGAGTACGTTGAGGTATTTAAGCTAGCAGAAAGCTATACGATGGGTAACCCAACATTGATGATGATTACCTTCTTCTTATTTATTGGAGCAATGGGTAAGTCTGCGCAAATTCCGCTTTACACTTGGCTTCCAGATGCGATGGCAGGTCCAACTCCTGTTTCTGCATTGATTCATGCAGCAACCATGGTGACTTCAGGTATCTACATGATTATTCGTTCAAATGTACTTTATACTTTGTCCCCAGATACGCTCGAGTTCATCGCTTGGATTGGTGTTGCAACGGCTTTATTGGGTGCAACAATTGGTATTTATCAGAACGATATTAAGAAAGTATTGGCTTACTCTACGGTTAGTCAATTAGGCTATATGTTCATCGGCTTAGGCGTGATGGCGTATTCTTCGGGCTTGTTTCATGTAATTACTCATGCGTTTTTCAAGGCATTGTTATTCTTGGGCGCGGGTAGCGTAATCCACGCAATGAGCGACGAACAAGATATTCGTAAAATGGGTGGCTTGTTCGGAAAAATAAAAATTACGGCGATTACTTTTTTACTTGGAACGATAGCAATTTCGGGAATTCCTCCGTTCTCTGGCTTTTTCTCGAAAGACGAAATTCTTGCTCATACTTTTGAACATAATAAATGGATGTGGGGATTGGCACTTCTGGGATCATTCATGACCGCTTTCTATATGTTCCGTTTGTTTTTTGTGACTTTCTTCGGTTCTTTCCGTGGTTCTAAGGAGCAGGAAAGCCATCTACATGAGTCACCGAGTTCAATGACCTTGCCACTTGTTGTTTTGTCGGTATTGGCTATGCTTGGTGGTTTGATAGGTCTTCCGGTTGTATTTCATCTTCCACACGCACTTGCTACTTTCTTAGAGCCTATCTTCCTAGGTTCAAAAACAGTGAATCCCGCGTTTGGTGAAGTTCATTTAAGCCATGAAACGGAGTGGATTCTGATGGGTGTATCAGTAGCTGTTGCCCTCGTAGCTATTTTGTTTGCATTTGTGAAATTTGGAAAAGGTAATAACGTGCCGAAAGAAGATACTGAGATGACTGGCATTGCCCAAGTGGTATATCAGAAGTACTATATTGATGAAGCGTATGACACAGTTTTTGTTAAGTCTTTTTCGTTTTTATCGCATTTCTTTGCCAGGGTAGTTGACACAAAAATAATTGATGGTCTAGTCAATGGAATTGGTACGCTTACAATCACCCTGAGTGGGTACATCCGAAGAATTCAAACGGGTGCAACAGGAGTTTATGTCTTTGCGATGGTAGTTGGGATTGTCGTGGTATTTGCGGTTAGTTTTGCCTCAGATTTAGTACAAACTTTTTTACATCTAGGAAAATAACCTACACGCTTTTCAACTCATTATCAATTTATTAAATCAAGAGAAATTAAAATATGTTAACGCTTATCCTTCTACTCATTCCAATAGTAAGTGGCTCGTGGCTACTTTTGATGAGGGAGTCTACTAATTTGGCTTTACCCAAAAACGTGGCCTTGGTATCCTCAGTAGTCGTTTTTATTGGTTCTGTCTATTTATATATCAATGCGGGTAACGCTTCAATTGCATCATTCCAAGTGAATTGGATTGAAAACCTAGGTATTACATTCCACTTAGCCGTCGATGGAATATCCTTGCTACTCATACTTTTGACAACACTTTTAACACCGTTAATATTATTAGCTACATCCAAGTGGAATTATTCCAATGCTCAACGTTTATTCGGTTTAATTTTACTGACGGAGGCCGCATTAGTAGGTGTTTTTTCTGCTCAAGACGTATTTCTATTTTATTTCTTTTTTGAAGCTGCACTTATTCCAGTTTATTTTATTGCAGCTACTTGGGGGGGAGATAATGTCAATCGTATCACATTTAAAATGTTTGTTTATACGATTTTTGGTAGCTTGTTCATGCTTGTCGCTATAGTCTATTTATATGTGAAAGGAGCCTCTTCCGATATTTCAACTTTAGCAACATTTGCCCCTAGTTTAACAGAGACAGAACAAGGATTCCTATTTGGTGCTTTTATTATTGCACTTGCTATTAAAATGCCTCTCTTCCCTTTACATACTTGGCAACCCGATGCTTATTCTGAATCACCTACCCCTGCCACCATGTTGTTATCAGGGCTTTTATCTAAAATGGGTGTCTATGGCTTAATTCGTATTGCAGTTCCTTTCTTCCCTGTAGCTGTTGAACAATTTGGCTTTTTAGTCATTATTTTGGCTATTATCGGTTTGATTTATGGTTCAATCATTGCCGTTCAACAAGATAATATGAAAAGACTGGTTGCTTATTCTTCTTTTGCACACATGGGACTTATGGCTGCTGGGGTTTTAACGGGTACGGTAGAAGGTACACAAGGTGCAATTTTTCAAATGTTTGCACACGGTATAAATGCAATTGGTTTGTTCTATATTGTTCAAGTAATTCATGAACGTACAGGTACTTACTCATTGAGTTCCTTAGGTGGAATTACGCAAAAAACGCCCGTGCTAAGTATCTATTTTATGATTATCCTTCTCGGAAGTGTCGCCTTGCCATTGACCAATGGATTTGTGGGTGAATTTGTTCTACTTAAAAGTGTATTTGAATACCATTATCTACTAGGTGGAATTGCTGGATTAACAATCATATTTGGCGCTGTTTATATGCTCCGTCTTATGCAGAAATCCATGTTTGGTACTTTGAATTCTACAACAGAAGGATTCAAGGATATTGAAGGAAGTGAAGTTTTGGTCATTTTCCCAATTGCTTTCTTAGTAATCGTGACTGGCGTTTTTCCAAATTACATTCTTCAGTTAACAGAACCTGTGGTCGTTCAATTATTAACAGGTATTATCAAATAAAATTATCTTGACAATCACTCTACTAGCTTGATAGAAATGTCACTAGTATTAACGATAAATATTGAATATGTATCCAATTGTTGCTTTATCGATTACTGGTTTAATCACACTTTTCCTTGGATTTACTCCTTCTAGAAAAGTGCTATTACCAGCCACTGTTATCTTTCTTTTAATTGGTTTGTTATCATCGTATATTGATTGGAACGCTCCAGGTACTTATTTTAGTGAAATGCTACTGATTGATAATCAGTCGATTATTTTTTCTACAGTACTTATACTAGCAACCATCTTAGTTGTTTTATTGTCAGATGAATATCTTCATGATGATGTCGCACAGCCCGCTGAATATCTAGCACTAGTTCAGTTTGCTTTGGTTGGAGCAATTATTATGGTTTCATTTAAAAACCTCATCATGCTTTTTGTAGGTATTGAAATTCTTTCTGTATCTATTTACGTCTTGACAGGAAGTGATAAACGTAATATTCGAGGGAATGAAGCAGCTGTAAAATATCTTTTAATGGGATCTTTCGCTACTGGAATTCTTCTATTTGGTATGGCGATGTACTACGGTGGTATTGGTACATTTGATATTATGGATGCTATTCCTGTTATTCAACAACAAGGAAGCATTTTACCTATTTATTTCTCAGTGGGAATTGTATTTATGTTAATCGGGATGTTCTTTAAAGTGTCTGCAGCCCCTTTTCACTTCTGGACTCCAGATGTATATGAAGGAGCACCGACTATTTACACTACATTCATGTCAACAATCGTGAAGACTGCTGGTTTTGCTGCAATTTATAAGGTACTTTCCTTGTCTTTTGGTTCTTCGTATGATTTTTGGGCGCCAATGGTACTTGTCATGACTACATTAACCATTATCGTCGGAAATATGATTGCTGTTTATCAAGTTAACTTTAAAAGAATGCTTGCGTATTCGAGTATTTCACATGCTGGTTATATGATGCTAGCGTTAGTAGGTCTACAGCAACAAAGTATTGTATCTATTGCATTCTATTCGGTCGCATATGTTTTGGCTACAATTACAGCATTTGGTGTTTTGATGGTTGTTTCGAAAGATAGACTATTAAATGGACGTCCAGATGAAAATATTAGTGTTTTGAATGGCCTAGCTAAAAAGAATGGATTTCTAGCTTTTGTACTTGCAATATCCATGTTATCCTTGAGTGGTATTCCATTAACTGCTGGTTTTTGGGGGAAATTCATGGTTTTCAATGACGCAGCAAACAAAGGGTATTGGTGGTTATTGATTGTAGCTATTTGTATGTCAGCTGTAAGTATCTATTACTATTTTAAGCCAATTAGAGCAGCATTCTTAAAGAAAAGTGAAGTGGATGAAGTAATTTCTCTCCCTATCCGCTTTAAATTCGTCTTTTTACTTTGTTTAGTTGGTACACTATTGTTTGGTTTAGCCCCAGATTTATTGAGAATGATATTTTAATGTAAAAACTTGGGGTCTTAGGACTCCAAGTTTTTTATATTCCTTACATTTGTGTTTCCTAATATTTAGAAAAAGCGACTCCCAAGTTCCCAAATAAGTTGATACGTTCTGTGATTAAGATAATTAAAAAAATTAAAAATAAACAACTAAGAAGCTTCATTTCCTTCTTCATCACGGCTTTGTTGGGAGCAGCTACTAATTTTATTACGCAAATTCCATACAAAATACTTTTCCTTAATGTTGGTATGTCAGATAGATCTGCGCTACATTCAAGCGTGGCTGCCGCTTATCTGACCGCAACTGTCATTTCGTTCGTGCCAGCAAAAAATTATGCTTTTTCAGCCAAAGAATCAGGATCTACAAGAAGAGAATCTGTAAAGTTTTTACTCATTTCTACGATAGGCTTTTTTGTGCAAATCATCGTAACAACACTCGTTCTTGATTACTTTGCAAATCCTTTCCTTCAATCTTTCTCTTTGGTTATTCGTGAAAAATTTTCACATGCAGTAGCAATGGGCTGTAGTTTTACGGCAAACTTTTTTGGACATCAGTTCTTAACTTTTAGGAGCACAGGTTTGTATGATAAGATAAAGTCGCCCAAAAATTGAATTAATCCAATTTTTAATAGAACATTTAGATAAATATTTACCTTTTCTTAAAAAAAAATTAAGAAAAATTTGGAGTAGAACTTAAAATAGGCTTAAATTTGTATCGTATTTGTAACACATAAAATTACTAAAGAAATGAAAAAAGTATTTGCTTTATTATTAGTTGCTTCTATGGCATCTTTCGCTGCATGTTCATCTGCTTCAACTGAAGAGGCTACAGAAGAAATCGCTGTAGATTCTACAGTAGCTGAGGTAGAAGTTGCTGACTCAACTGCTGCTGATACAACTGCTGCTGACTCTGCTGCTGCTAACTAATTAGCAAAAGATAGCTAGTCTATCTTAACTTGAAAAGTCTTACTGGTTTACTAGTAAGACTTTTTTTTTCGCCTGTTCCTCACTTATATTTGTGAATATGATTCCTACTTTTAGACTCAATCCGCCAGTTAAGCAACCATTTGCTTCCTTTCATCTCCCACCTGCTAACGAAATCAAACTTTCCAATCAGCTTCCTTGCCTGGTTGTGAATACAGGTACGCAAGAAATTGCTCGTCTTGAACTGATTTTTCCCATTGACGCCCAGAAATTGGAAATAATAAACATTGTTGCTAAAACTCTTTTTGCTGGAACAAAACTAAGTTCATCGAAGGTTCTTCTTGATAGATTAGAAAGCTTAGGTGCGTTTCATGAAGTAAGCAGTAGTTCAGATAGGCTAACCGTCTCTATCTTTGTCCTGAGTAGGATGTTAAATGATGTTTTATCTATTCTAGAGGAAGTATTGACATCTGCTATTTTTCCTGAAGAGGAAATCGAAATTCAGAGAAGAAATATGATTCAGAATATTCGTGTAAATGCTGAAAAAACATCTCTGGTTGCGAGTCAAACATTTCGAAAAGTCCTCTTTGGTGAGTCTTCACCACTTGGTAAAATGCTTACAGAGGAAGATGTGGTTAATATAACTCAATCTGAATGTCTAAGGTTCTATAACGAGAATATCAAAAATAGTGCTTTTCAAATTTGCCTCGCAGGGAAATTTTCAGAAGTTCAATTAAATGAGTTTATTGACAAGATGGGTGCTTGGAAAATAGATAATTCCTACACTGGCTTGGTTTCTCCTTTTTCATCTTTTAACATAAATAGGAATTCTGTCATTGTATCTAAAGAAGGTGCAATGCAGGCTAGCATTCGAGTAGGTCGTCCTTTATTCGACCGAAAGCATCCAGACTATTTCCCTTTTTTAGTTTTAAATACAGCTCTTGGTGGGTACTTTGGTAGTCGTTTGATGAAGAACATAAGAGAAGAAAAAGGGTTGACTTATGGAATTTCATCTAGTTTAGTACCTAGCGAATCTTTTGGATACTGGGTGCTTGGTGCTGATGTAAAAGTAGATCTAATTCAAGTGGTGATGGATGAAATTTATCTCGAAATTCAAAAGATACAAGAGGAATTAATAAATGAAGAAGAGCTTGAAACTGTCAAAAATTATATGATTGGTTCGTTTATCGGTTCGTTAAACACAGCTTTTGATATTGCAGATAAACACAAAACAATACTCTTCAATCGACTTTCTGATACATATTATTTTAATTATATTTCTAATACTCAGGGAGTGACACCGGAAAAAATACAAGAAATATCGAAAAAGTATCTGAAAAGAGAAGAATTGTTTGAAGTGATTGTGGGGGGTTAGTATTTCGCCATCTTATAAATATCTTCTGACTCAGAGGGCTCTATGTATAAAAGGTTGGCTAATACCAAACGAACTAAAGTGTCGGAAGCTATTTTTTTGGGTATAGCTGCTGCATTTTTGAATGTTTCAAGGGTAGTAAAGCCATCTTTTTCGAGAAGTGACATGAGGATTTGTTCCTTTTCCCCATAATTAAATTTGATATTCAAGCTTTTACTTTTACCCTTTAAGATATTTTTAACTTCTTTACTCGCTTGAATTGATCGATCTTTCACCCTTATATAGGCTTTTTTGGTAGGTTCAGGTTCACTGAACATGACAAAATGAGGTTTAGAATGACTGGCAGGAATATGGTAAATTAGAACTTCACGTTCGTCTGGAAGAATAAAACGCTCGTTTTCATAAGAAAGGGGTGGACTTATATGTGAATGAATATATTTCTGAAGAATAAAATCGTCTTCCTCTCCGAATTTTAAACCTTTAATCTCCTTGTCATCACTTACCCCTAGCAATAAAATTCCACCATTTGTATTTGCAAAAGCGACTAATTCACGCAGTATTTTCTCTGGATGGTTGTTTTTAAGTTTAAATTCAAGTTGTGCTCCTTCCCCTTTTTTGACTAGTTGCCTCAAGCTGGCGAAGTCCATTTGTGTTCGGGTTGGTGCTCTGAATTCCCAATTCATCTTTCTTTTTGAAAAGTTATCGTCCTTAAAATATTAACCTATCAACGTGATAATGTTTCAAAAGGTTTATCTGAGAAGAAATTGGCGTATATAAATAGTGATTCAAAGATGTAAATTAGAGCTTGAAACAGGAATTAGTTCACAATAAAGGATAATTCTTTTGAATCAAAATTGGAAAACTTTGATAATGAATTGGAATCTCTTTATTTTTGCGGTTCGTTTTTGATTTTATTTTAAATCAAATTACATATTGTATAAAACGAAACTAATGATTCTTACTAAACAGCAATGGCATTAATTAACAAAATCAGGGAACGTTCAGGCATCGCAGTCGCAGTGATTGCAGTTGCATTATTACTATTCATTGTGGGTGGTGATATTTTTTCAGGTGCTCAAGGAGGAGGTAGCCTTTTCGGTGGTAATACGAATACCATTGGTGAAATAGCTGGAAAAGATATTGATTATCAGCAATTTATGAGCGAATTTGAAAAAGCTCGTGCAAATTACGAAGCACAAGCACAACGAGCTGCTACTGAACAAGAAATTCAGCAAATTCGTGAACAAGTCTGGGAACAGTTCATTTTTAATGTCGCTTACACCGAAGAATTCGAAAAAATGGGCCTTAAAGTAACGGCTGATGAACTTCGTGAGATGATTCAAGGTACAAAAAACCTGCATCCTTATGTACGTCAACAGTTTACAAATCCTCAAACTGGCCAATACGATAGAAACCAGCACATGCAATTCATTAATGCAATTGCAAATAATCAATTACCTGCTGAACAAAAAGCAGCTTGGGATAGCTTCAAAGAACAACTTATTCAGGTGAGACTTCGTGAAAAGTTCGAGAATTTGCTAGGCAAGTCTATTCATGTGACAAGTATCGAAGCTAAAAATGAATACGTGGCTCAAAACGAAAAATTAAGTGCAAATTATCTTTTTGTACCTTTTTACAGCGTTTTGGACTCAACAATCAAGGTGACAGACAGTCAGCTATCTGATTATTTCAATAAACACAAAGACGAGTTTAAGGGATATGATAGCCGTAGTTTGGATTACGTTGTATTCCAAATTGCTCCGACGAAGGAAGATAGCTCATTTTTAAATAATGATATTCGTGAGCTTGCAAAAGGTTTAGCAGCAGCTACAGACCCGCAAGAATATGCAATTCGTAACTCGGATGTTCGTTTCGCACTTGAAAGACCAGCGGGGGAGGTAAGTGCAGAATTAAAGGCGGCTATTTCTCAAACTATTGTTGGTGCGACTATCGGGCCATTCAAAGAAGGAAATACGTACAGCATTCATAAATATTTAGGAACAAGCAAAGATTCGCTTTACACAGTTCGTGCAAGTCATATTTTGATCGGTGCTAGCAAAGACTCACCTGATTCTGTACGTGCAGAAGCAAAAAGAAAAGCAAATGAGGTTCTAGCTCAGGCGAAACAAGGCGTTGATTTTGCGACACTTGCAAGAATGAATGGCCAAGATGGAACTGCGCAAACAGGTGGTGACTTAGGTTATTTTAAAAATAACGGAGCTATGGTTAAGCCATTTGAAAATGCTATTTTTGGGTTTTCTGGTGAAGGTTTACTTCCTTCTGTAGTTGAAACTGATTTTGGCTACCACGTAGTAAAGGTAACTGAAGCAAAATCAAATACGGTTTATAAATTAGCGACCATTGCCAAGGTATTGGATGCGAGTGAAGCAACCAGAAATGAATTGTACCAAAGAGCTGAGACGATTCGTTCTTCTGCAAAAGATATTGCCTCTTTCAAAGAATTGGTTCAAAAAGAAACTGGTGTTGTTTTATTATCAGCTGAACGCCTCCCAGCAACAGCAACAACGCTAAATACATTGCAGAATGCGAGAGAAATCATTTCTTGGTCATTCGGTGAAGATGTGAAGGTAGGAGATGTCTCTGACCGCGTTTTTGAAATCGGTGATAGTTTCGTGATTGCAGCAGTAAAAGAAGCGTCAGATAAAGACAATCCTACAGTTGATGACTTCAGAACGGAACTAAGTGCGCGTGTAAGAAACGAACAAAAAGGTAAAATGATCTTAGAAAAACTTGGGAAAGCAAATGGAACGTTGCAGGAAATCGCTGCTTCTTACGGTGCTGGAGCGTTGGTTGAAGCAGTTACGGATATCAACTTTGCGAACGGTATGTTAAACAGTGCAGGTCTAGATGCTACGGCAATTGGTAAATTCTTTGGTCAAAAAGTAGGTAAGCGTTCTAAACCATTTGTAGGAGATAATGGTGTATTTATAACCGAAGTTACTGCTTACACACCAGCTTCAGCAATTGCAGATTATTCGGCATATAAAGATCAAGTACTTCAAAAAGTAGGTGGTTATACAGGTACCTATTTGGCGAATATGTTGATAAGAGAAAATGCGAATATCAAAGATAACAGAGCGAAATTCTTCTGATTTATATTGCACTGACATTAGAAAAGGGTTGCTAATTAAAATTAGTAACCCTTTTTTGTTAAAACGCATCCATTAACTTAAAGTAAAAAGCTATGGGGTCTGTTTTAGAGATAGCCATATCGAACCTAGAATAAAGTTGTTTTTTCTCATTAACTAAAATCCGTAGTCCAACTCCTGCTGTTTGTTGTACTTGATTCCATTTAAATTGGGCGATTGTGGGTGATACAGCTCCTAGAGAAAGAAACGCAGCTGCCTTGAAAAAACGATTAATTGTATAGCGATATTCCGTTTGTGCAGCTGCAAACTGATTGTCCCTTTGGCGACCTTCCGTCAAGCCTCGTAAAAGATTAGAGCCACCAAGACGTGGAATTTCTCGAAAAGGAACATCACCATCCATTCCGTTGTAAAAGGTTTGAAAAGCAAATGTATGCTTTCTTCGAAAAGTGACATAGTACCTAGCATCAAATAGGAATTCATCAAATCGTGTGGTACTCCCCAAGTCTGGTCTGTAATGTATTGACGATAGTTCAATATAATGTCCTTCAAAAGGGCTAAATGCATTATTTCTTTTGTCTAAAATGACTGTCAAGCCGATTCCTGAAGCGGTAGTAGGCAATAAGTAGGGTTGGAGGGACTCTACTGGAGAGTCTGTTAATTGGTAGGTATTGCTGTATTTAATTTGTGGGCCAACGAACAATTGACCAAACCGTTTGGTAAATATGCCTTGGAAATATATTCTTTTGTAGAATAAGTCACTGTATTGGTTATAAGGAAGTAGATTGGAGCCGAGATTCCACACTCTTTCAGAGAAGTCAGTATAGCCCGTTCTGCCTTTTAGATACCAAGTTTCTTTATTGGTATAGATTTGCCAAGCGGGTTCAAAGAGTAATTGTCGTTTGGTACTATAACTTACTTGCGCCCATGCATAAGAATCCCTTGTAGTCGTGCTTGTGTCGTTCCCGCTAGCATTAAAAAAGTAATCCATGGATAAACCGACACGAATACCTGTTTCAGGAGTAGTCTGAAAGATTGGTATAGGAATAATATTAACATGTCCGTTCACAAGGGAGTCTGGGTTTAGCCTTTCTTTCCAAGTTTTTTGTGCATTTAGGTTACTAACTAATAGAGAAAGTAGAACGAAGAGGGTTACTCTTGACATAGATAGAAGAGTTAAGTGAATAAATGTTGAAAGTAAAAGGAATGAATTCGCGAGGTTTTTTTTCTAAATCGAATCTTTATGTATGGTTAATAAAGTTATTTAGAGAGAATTATGATAAAAGTAAGCACATTTAACAGGTCTTTAACAAAATAAAAGTATGAATAGTTGTATTTTTGTTTTGAGCTATCGTTTCGAAAAAGGCGCTTGGTTCAACCAGTCACATAACCATTAAATAAATCTCAATGAAGAAGTTACTTGTTACAGTAGGTATCTTATTTGCTGCTAGTTTGGGTGCATCTGCTCAAACTGTAATTCCTCCAGATGTACAAAAATTATTACAAAAAAACACATGCTTGGCTTGTCATAATGTTGACAAAAAGTTAGTGGGTCCTTCTTACAAAGAGATAATGCAGAAAAAGAAGTACAAACCGGAGCAAATTGTGGAGTTAATCTACAAACCTAAACCTTCCAATTGGCCTGGTTACCCACCGATGGCTGCGATGGCCAATGTACCGAAAGACGAAGCATTGAAGATTGCTACATGGATTTCAAAATTGAAGTAAACTTACTTCATAAAAAAAGGAAAATCATACGATTTTCCTTTTTTTATTGGTAGAAGAGTTGTTTGCTTAAACAACTACAACTTCAGAAACGACAGCAACAGTTACCTCGTGCTTTACTTCTTTGTGTAAGTCGATAAGTGCTTTGTACTCACCTACCACTTTGATATCTTCGATAGCAATTTTCTTACGATCAACATTGATACCTCTTGACAAAAGAACGTCTGCTACTTGTGTATTAGTAACACGACCGAAGATACGACCACTTTCACCCGTTTTCATAGTGATTGTGATGACAGTATCACCGATAGCAGCTGCTAAATCTTCTGCATCTTTCTTGATTTTATCTGCTTTGTGGGCAGCTTGCTTGAGATTCTCAGCAAGGATTTTTTTGTTGGAAGGAGTCGCAAGAATCGCATATCCTTGAGGGATCAAGTAATTGCGACCATAGCCTGGCTTCACATCCAAAATATCGTTTTTATAGCCTAAGCCTACGATATCAGTTTTTAATATGATTTCCATTGAATTAAATCTTTTTTTGAATTACAAATTCGCTTTCTTATTTCAAACCATCTGCTACGTACGGCATCAAAGCTAAGTGACGAGCACGTTTGATAGCTGTAGAAACTTTTCTCTGGAACTTCAAGCTGTTACCAGAAAGACGACGAGGAAGGATTTTTCCTTGCTCATTGACGAACTTCAACAAGAAGTTAGGGTCTTTGTAATCAATGTATTTGATACCGGCTTTTTTGAAGCGGCAGTATTTTTTGCGAGCTTGATCTTTACGCTCAACGGGTTCATTAACTAGTGACATAATTTAACCTAATTTTGAGGTGTTTGAAATTATTTAGCTTCAGTAGCTTCTCTTTTTTTACCAATTTGTCCTTTACGACGACGCTCAGCGTACTCAGCACCGTATTTGTCCAATTTAGTAGTTAAGAAGCGCATGATGCGCTCGTCACGCTTGTACTCGGTTTCGAGTGTTTGAACTAGCTCACCTGGAGCCGTAAATTCAAATAACTGATAGTAGCCCGTGGTTTTATGCTGGATGGGATATGCCAATTTACGAAGACCCCAAGACTCTTCGTTCAATAGCTCAGCACCATTATCAGTCAGCACTTTTTTGAATTTCTCAACAGCGTCCTTCATCTGGGCATCAGATAAAACGGGAGTTAAAATGAACACTGTTTCGTACTGGTTTTTAAACATGGTAAATAAAAATTTTGACGAATAAATTAATCTCTCTCTTGAATACAGAACTCAAAAGAGGTGCAAAGATACAGTAAATCATTTGATTACCAAAGACTTGTTTGAAGTTTGTGTTTCTTTGCCCTGAAAATAGAAGGCACCTCGAGTAAGAAATAAATTCTACCAGATAGATTAGTATTATTTTAATCTAAAATAGCCTTTTACGTGGATAATGCAGTCTTAATTGAATATTTATCCCCATTTCCCCCCGTTTTAACTCATTTAAAATCTTATATTTGTTTCCTAATTTTGAGAGATGTTCCCTCTTGCGGAAGTTCAATTATTCTCAATATATGCAACCCCGCGCGCTTCTCCCCCTCAAAATTTTATTCTTTTATTCTATTAACCACTTTTATTAGAGATTCATGAATACACTTGACTCTTTTGACTTCCAAGGTAAAAAAGCCCTTGTTCGTGTTGACTTCAATGTTCCGTTGAACGAGCGATTCGAAATTACGGATGACACGCGTATCAAAGCGACTATCCCCACTATTCAAAAAATATTGAATGACGGTGGTGCTTGTATCTTGATGTCGCACCTCGGAAGACCAAAGGATGGCCCGACCGAAAAGTAT
>CAYNRA010000037.1:0-27676 GCA_964399465.1 uncultured Cytophagales bacterium | reverse complement strand
CCGAAAGTTGTATTGACTCTCCTGAAACCGTTCGTCTGTTGCAAAATGTTGGCTATCAGGGATTTTTAATTGGAGAGGCTTTTATGCGCTCGACTAGACCGTCTGATTTACTTGCTAAATTTATCGCTGAATTGTCATGAATTGGAAAGTTTGTGGTATGCGTGATGAGCAAAATATCAAAGAGGTACTAGCACTTCAACCCAACTGGATGGGTTTTATCTTTTACGCTAAATCCCCTCGGTATGTATTAGGAAAGTTGTCACCTGATTTCTTGCAAAATTGGCCATATACCACAAAAAAAGTAGGAGTATTCGTCAATCCATCTCTTGAATGGATGCTAGAGCAAGCTGTCGCATTCCAATTGGATATTGTTCAAATTCACGGAGCTTTGCTTACAGAATCTTTTTACAAAGAACTTAAAAAGGCAAACCTTGAAGTGGTACAGGCTGTTGGAGTAGGTGAAAAGCTAGATTTCGATGAACTAGCTCCTTTGGAGTCTTTTGTAGATTATTTTCTCTTTGATACAAAAAGTGTGAGTCACGGAGGAACCGGACAATCGTTTGACTGGAATTTACTTACCAACTACTCCTTGTCAATACCTTTTTTATTGGCAGGTGGAATTTGTTTGGAGAACTTTGATAAACTACCTAACTGGCAAAACATACCATTTTGGGGGATAGATGTAAACAGTCGATTTGAAGATTTTCCTGCATTTAAAAACAGAGCTGCCTTAGGGGTTTTATCCCACAAAATAGATGAATATAACAAATACAAATTATGATTGATGTAACTAATTCAGCCTTTGGTGTAAGTGAAAGGGGATATTACGGCCAATTTGGAGGGGCATACGTACCTGAAATGCTCTATCCCAATATTCAGGAATTAAAGGAAAATTATCTGTCCATTATTTATCAGCCTGATTTTCAAGCTGAGTTCAATCAGCTTTTAGCTGATTACGTGGGCAGACCTACGCCTTTGTATTTGGCGCAACGTTTGTCTGAAAAATACCAAACAACTGTATACCTAAAAAGAGAGGATTTATGCCATACGGGCGCTCATAAGGTAAATAATACAATTGGACAGATACTTCTTGCAAAAAAGTTAGGTAAAGATAAAATCGTCGCAGAAACAGGCGCTGGCCAACACGGTGTGGCAACAGCAACGGTTTGTGCCTTGATGGGCATGGAGTGCATCGTCTATATGGGTGAAATTGATATTGAGAGACAAGCACCTAATGTAGCGAGAATGAAAATGCTCGGAGCAGAGGTTAGACCAGCAAAAAGTGGCTCTAAAACATTGAAAGATGCTACAAATGAAGCCATGAGACACTGGATTAATAATCCGGTGGATACGCATTATATTATAGGTAGTGTGGTTGGGCCACACCCTTATCCAGACATGGTTGCACGCTTTCAGTCTGTTATTTCCGAGGAAATCCGGAAACAATTATTTGAAAAAACAGGCACCGAAAACCCTGATTACGTAATCGCTTGTGTAGGTGGAGGCTCAAATGCCGCAGGGACTTTCTTTCATTATTTAGATGAACCATCTGTTCGAATCATATCAGCAGAAGCAGCCGGGCACGGAGTTGAGTCGGGGATGTCGGCGGCAACTACCTTTTTAGGGCGCCCTGGTATTTTACACGGAAGTAAAAGTCTTCTTATGCAAACGGTTGATGGTCAAGTTGTGGAGCCTCATTCAATCTCTGCTGGCTTAGACTATCCGGGCATTGGCCCGCTTCACGCGCACTTGTGGGAATCCAAAAGGGCTGAGTTTTTCGCCATTACAGACGAAGAAGCACTAAAAGCTGGATTTGAGCTTGCCAAATTGGAGGGGATTATTCCTGCCATTGAAACTTCTCATGCATTAGCTGTTTTGCCCTACTTACATGCACTTCCCGAAGAAACGGTAGTTATAGGTCTTTCTGGAAGAGGTGATAAAGATTTGTCAACTTATATGAAATTTTTATAATGAAAAAAGCATCCACTTTCTTACTTGCTTTTGGGGTTTTCCTTACAACCACTTTCGCAAATCAAGTATTGGCACAAACTACGCCAACCAAACTTCGGCATGTCGTTCTTTTTAAATTTAAAGAGAGTTCCCCCGCAACAGAAATTGCAAAAGTTGAGGCCGCTTTCAAGGCATTACCTAGCAAAATAAAAGAAATTCGAGACTTTGAATGGGGGCTCAATAATAGCCCAGAAGGCTTAAATCAGGGATTTACACACTGTTATTTCTTGACTTTTTCTTCTGAGGCCGACAGAGCCATTTATTTGCCCCATCCAGACCACAAAGCGTTTGGTGCGCTACTTGGGCCGGTTCTTGATAAGGTGTTAGTTGTTGATTATTGGTTGAAAGATTAACGAAGGTAAGAGCCTTCTTGACTTAGTAAATAGATGAATAAAATTGTTCGTATGTTTGAGCAGGTGAAAGAACCTGTACTTAATATTTATTTTACGGCAGGTTTCCCGGCACTTGACGACACCAGAAAAGTGCTTGCTGCTATCCAAAAAGGAGGTGCTCATATTGCCGAAATTGGGATGCCTTACTCTGACCCTATCGCAGATGGCGAGACAATCCAACAGTCAAACCAAGTAGCACTCGAAAACGGAATGACGCTCGCCGTCCTTTTTGAACAACTGAAAGGGATGCGTTCTGAAATTTCAATACCTGTCGTTTTAATGGGTTACTTGAATCCTGTTGTTCAGTTTGGGGTTGAAAACTTCTGTAAAAAATGCCAAGAAGTAGGAATAGATGGGCTCATTTTACCAGATTTACCCATGGACGAATACTACGAGGAGTATAAACCTATTTTCGATGCCTACGGATTACTAAATATCTTTCTGATTACACCGCAAACATCTGAAGAAAGAATCAAAAGAATTGATGAAATCTCAGAAGGTTTCATTTATATGGTGTCTTCAGCAAGTGTTACTGGTGCAACATCCGGAATTTCAAGTGCAATGGAATCGTATTTTAATCGTGTAAACGAGCTAAATTTACGTAATCCTCGTTTGATTGGTTTTGGTATCAAAGATTCGGAATCTTTTCACAAAGCTTCTGAGTTTGCTGCTGGAGCAATCATCGGAAGCCAGTTTATTCGTGTTTTACAAGACGCGAAGCACCTTGAAGAGGATATTGTTTCTTATATTACTTCCGTAAAAAATAAATAAAATAAGGTATTTACATCAAAAAAGCCGAGTTGCCAATTCTTAGTTGGTCACTCGGCTTTTCTTTTTTATCTGTTAAGTTTAATTCACTTAGACTCACTTTTTGGAGGAATATTTTCTTGCATTTTAGGTAGAATCAATGAACTTCTACTCGGTAAACTCAGCATCAATTTCTCCTTGCCAATCATACATTGGATTTTGTCTAGGATCCCAATTGGGGTATATTTGAAAATGTCTTTTGGATATTAATTGTACAAGAATTTCTCGAAGCTCCGCCATATTTTCATTTTTTCCAGCCGAGATAAACACAACATTGTCCATGTTTTTACTGAGATAACTTTCTTTGAATCGTGCCAAATTCTTTTGCAAATCTTCCTCTGTTGCCAAATGTTTGTCAAGTCCTTCTTCTGACTCAGGTTCGTATAAGTCTAACTTGTTGAATATTAGAATAGTGGGCTTGTCTTTTGCTTTGATTTCTGACAAGGTAGTATTGACAATTTCAATATGTTCCTCGAAACCACGATGCGAAATATCAACAACGTGTAAAAGAATATCTGCTTCTCGAATTTCATCCAAAGTTGACTTGAAGGACTCAATTAACGTAGTCGGCAATTTTCTTATAAATCCGACGGTATCTGTCAAAAGAAAAGGAATATTACCCAAAACAACCTTCCTCACTGTAGAATCGATGGTGGCAAAGAGTTTGTTTTCAGCAAATACATCTGCTTTAGCCAACCGTTGCATGAGTGTTGATTTCCCAACATTTGTATATCCGACCAAGGCAACCCGGACTAATCGGTTTCTTTCTTTTCGTCTAGTAGCTGATTGCTTATCTATTTTCGCTAGTTTTTCCTTTAAAAATGCGATTCGATCCTGAACAATACGTTTATCCGTTTCTAATTCCTTTTCTCCAGGTCCTCTCATCCCGATTCCCCCTTTTTGGCGGCTCAAGTGAGTCCACATTCGGGTTAATCTTGGGAAAAGATATTGGTACTGTGCTAGTTCTACTTGTCTTTTGGCCTGGTCTGTTTGTGCTCTTTGTGAGAAAATATTTAATATCAGAAGGCTTCTATCTAATACCTTTATTTCCTTAAAAGCTTGTTCTAGGTTTCTTACTTGAATGGGAGACAAATCATCATCAAAAATAATTGTATCAACCGGGTTGTCTTTGAGCCAAATTTGGATTTCCTCCAACTTACCTTTTCCGACGAAGGTCTTATGGTCTGGATAATTGAGTCTTTGTACGAACGTCTTTACTGTCTGAGCACCTGATGTAAGTGCTAAAAAAGCCAATTCATCCAAGTACTCTTTTGTTTTTTCAGCGTTTTGCTTCTGTGTAATAAGTCCAACCAAGATAGCTGTTTCTTGTTTCTTGGCAGTTGAAATGAGGGGTGAGTTTAACAATATTATTTCAATTTATTTTTGAATACTTTCGTCAAAGTTACTATACAACACCGTTTTTTTATCTAGAGTTTCTGACTTTTCCATCTAAATTTTGATATACTTTGCATCTTTTTATTATTTCATTAGATTTATTGACTATTTTTTTACAAAAAATCTAAATTATTTATTGCAATTGTAAATTCCAGTTCTTAACTTTGATTCACGTTTAGCAGATATATATTGCATTTTAGTCATTCAATGCAAGAAACATATTAAAGATTTAATCCATCAGTTACTGTTAATTCAGTGGCCGGATTATTAGGAAAGCACGTAAGTCGGAATCCCTATTTCTAAAATTGAGATAGGGATTTTAGTTTTTTACAACATGTTACATTCACCAATTAATGTATTGAACTATGTCTAAGCCAATTCAAAAACAAATTAATATTCCCAATAAACGAGCTTCTTTTGAATACTTTTTTTTAGATACATATACTGCAGGAATTGTGCTAACAGGTACTGAAATAAAGTCCGTTCGGGAAGCCAAAGTGACAATTTCTGACGCCTACTGCTTTATCCATGATGGAGAAGTATTCATCAAAAATCTACACATCTCTAAATACGATCAAGGTTCTTATTTAAACCATGAACCACTTCGAGATAGGAAATTACTTTTGAACAAAAAAGAAATACGAAAAATCGCATCTAAACTTCTTGATAAAGGGCTAACACTCATTCCAACCAAGCTTTTTATTAGTGATAATGGTTATGCAAAGGTCAACTTGGCCGTCGCTAAAGGAAAAAAACTCTATGATAAAAGAGAATCTATCAAATCAAAAGACACAGCAAGGGAGTTAGCACGAATGGATAAGTAGGTTTAGTATCTATTTGAATATCAAATAGTTTGAAACGTTTTTCTTCTTTTTTGAATTTGGAATTTTTGCTTAATTGACTTAATTTGCTCCCTACCAAAACAACTTAACTTTATATGGGAAGGAAAGTGTTAGTTTTAAATGCAGATTATAGCGCTATAAGCTTATGTACCGTGTCAAAAGCTTTCATCTTAGTTTATCTAAAGAAAGCCGAATTAGTGGCGTCTAGTTCGAGCTTTATGCTAAGATCTGTTTCTCAAGCCTTTCCGTATCCCTCCGTTATTCGGCTCAATCACTACGTAAATGTCCCATATAAAAGTGTGGAATTATCAAGAGGGAATATTTTTAAAAGGGATAACCATCAGTGCGTTTATTGTGGTAGTCGAGAAGATTTGACCTTAGACCACGTGATGCCAAAATCTCGAGGCGGAAAAACAAGTTGGGACAACCTAGTAGCTGCTTGCCGCAAGTGCAATGCAAGAAAAGGAGATTATACGCCAGAAGAGGCCTACATGACGATGTCTCATAAACCTTATCGTCCTACATTTCTCAGTTTTTTAAGAGATTCCAACGGAGTCGTAGATAAAGAGTGGAAGCCCTATCTGGGGATTACAATTTGACATAAGTCACTATTTTTCAAATATTTATTACAGAAAATTGAATTACTTTTTTTCTAACAACAAATTTTGTCTATTTTTGTGACCTTTTTGTAATCATTTTATTTATAAACCAAAATTTTACGCACAACTGCTCCGCGTGCGTATGTACCTAGAGGAGCAATTCATTAGTATATGACAAATCAAGAATTTCCCGAGTTTGATTGGGACAAAGTATCGAAAAAAGGTATTGGCTCTGGTTACACAGCAGCTGAGAAAGCGGAATTAGAAGCACTTTATGAGCAAACTGTTACTAGCATCGAGGAAAAAGATGTTGTGGATGCAACAGTTGTTGGTATTTCTGACAGAGAGGTTTTGCTAAACATTGGTTTTAAATCAGATGGTTTGGTATCTCGCTCTGAGTTCAAAGATTTACCTGATTTGAAAATCGGTGATAAAGTAGAAGTGTTCATTGAAAAGCAGGAAAATGCTTTAGGACAGTTGGTTATCTCTCGTAAGAAAGCTAGAATCTTGACAGCATGGTCGAAAATTGAGTCTTCTTTCGAAGGAGATGAAATCGTTGATGCTTTGGTTAAGCGTCGTACGAAAGGTGGTCTTATCGTTGATATTTTCGGTATCGAAGCCTTCTTGCCAGGTTCACAAATTGATGTGAAACCAATCCGTGATTTTGATGTCTTTGTTGGCAAACGCATGGAAGTTAAAGTGGTTAAAATCAATCACGCAAACGATAACGTAGTTGTTTCTCACAAAGTATTGATTGAAAAAGATCTTGAGATTCAACGTCAACAAATCTTAACTAACCTAGAAAAAGGCCAAGTACTTGAAGGTATCGTGAAGAACATCACGAATTTCGGTGTATTCATTGACCTTGGTGGCGTAGATGGATTACTACACATCACTGATATTTCTTGGGGCCGCGTAAATCATCCAAATGAAGTATTGAAACTTGATGATAAAATCAATGTGGTAGTACTTGACTTTGATGATGACAAGAAACGTATCTCTTTGGGTATGAAGCAGTTAGAAGCTCATCCATGGGATTCTTTGGCTGAAGGACTAGAAATTGGGTCGAAAGTTTCAGGTAAAATCGTAAATATCGCAGATTACGGTGCTTTCCTTGAACTAAAACCAGGTGTCGAAGGTCTAATTCACGTTTCTGAAATGTCTTGGTCTCAACACTTACGTAATCCATCTGATTTCTTGCAAATCGGTGATGAGATTGCAGCTGTTGTCTTGACACTTGATCGTGATGACAGAAAAATGTCATTGGGTATTAAGCAGTTAACTGAAGATCCTTGGACAAAACAAGACTTGTTGAGCAAATATGCAGTAGGTACAAAACACAAAGGAATGGTTCGTAACCTAACAAACTTTGGTTTATTCCTTGAGTTAGAAGAAGGTATCGATGGTCTTGTACACGTCTCAGATTTATCTTGGACGAAAAAAGTGAAACACCCTTCTGATTTTGTTAAAGTTGGTGATGAACTTGAGGTTGTAGTTCTTGAACTTGATGGAGAAAATCGCCGCTTGGCTCTTAGCCACAAACACTTAGAAGAAAACCCTTGGGATACTTTTGAAAGTATCTTTGGCTTAGATACAGTTCATGAGTGTACGATCAATTCAAAAGCGAATAATCAAGCTGTTCTTGAATTACCTTATGGTATAGAAGGTTACGCCTCTTTGAAGCATTTAGCTAAAGAAGATGGTACAACAGCAGAAGTTGGAGACAAACTTTCTTTCACTGTTATTGAGTTCAATAAAGAAGAGAAAAGAATCGTCCTTTCACACAGTAAAACTTGGGAAGCTCCGGTAGAGTCTGCTCCAAAGAAGAAGGCAGCAAAAGCTACTTCAGCAGATAAAGGTGCAAAGCTTCCAGAAGCTGAAAAATCAACTTTGGGTGATTTAGAAGCGCTTGCTGCGTTGAAAGATCAAATGAAAGGTGAATAATTCGCATATAAATTTTATGGAGGTGGAATTTATTTCTACCTCCATACTTTTTAGGTAAAAATTTGGATTTAGAAAGCTGATTGTTTAAGTTTGCATTCCAAAATTAGTAATGGTCCTGTGGCCGAGTGGCTAGGCAGAGCTCTGCAAAAGCTTCTACAGCGGTTCGAATCCGCTCGGGACCTCCAAAAAGCGACTTTTAGTCGCTTTTTTTGTTTTTAACATTTACGCATTTCCCACTTTTAGGACAATATTGGCTTTAAATTGCAGATAGTTATTTCAAGAGTTCATGTAATTAAGTTCCTTTAAATTTCTAATGCCTCCGAGAAAGGTTTCTTCATCCTGATAAAATACAATTTATTTTCACTTATATAATTCAATTTTAGAATTAAATATTGATGTAAGTGGCTGATTATAAGTAATTTATATTATTATTTATAATTATTCTAAATTGAAAACTTCTATGAAAAAAATGTAATAACTTTTTGATTAAAATCATTCCTACCTTAGATTTGCAAATAGAAAAAAGGCTTATTATCGTTACATTATGTTAAAAAGAATAATACAATCAACAATCGCGTTTGCAATTATATTTAGTTGCGTAGTTCAGACGTCATTTAGTCAAGATGCTGCGGCCGCAGATGCGGGGGAGGGTGATGCTGCATTAGGTGAAAAATTGTTTAAAAACAACTGTGCTCAATGTCATTCGGTAGGGAGCAATAAAGTGGTTGGTCCAGGAATGGCAGGAATCGAAGAGCGTAGAGATTATGCTTGGCTGAGAAAATGGATTAATAATCCGAATGGTGTAATTGCTAGTGGAGATAAGTACGCCGTTGACTTGTATAATGCATACAACAAAACTCAGATGACAGCATTCCCTAGTTTTGGCGATACAGAAATCAAGGGTATTTTAGCCTATATCAAATCAGCTAATGCTGCTCCTGTAGCGGCTGCTGCTCCAGCAGGCGGAGATGCAACTGCAGCAGGTACTGTAGCGGCTTCTAATGCTGGTGGTGGAGATTTCTTCAATATCGTATTGGTTGCACTTCTTGTGATTATGGCTTTGGTACTTGTAGCTTTATTGGCAATCCTACAACTTTTGACACGACTTTCAGGTGTTGAAGAGGCTGGTCAAGAAGGCAAGACATCTCTTCAAGTACTACAAGATAACTTAAAGGCATTGGTGAATAACAAGACTGTTCGTTCAGCTGTGGTTTGGATGTTTATTTTGTTAGCAACAAAGGCAAGTTTTGATGGAATGTTCGGGATTGGCGTGCACCAAGGATATGCACCTAAACAACCTATTTCTTTTTCACACAAATTACATGCTGGAGAGTATGAAATTGACTGTGCATATTGCCATACAGGTGTTTACAAGGGCAAGCAAGCTGGTATCCCATCTGCAAATATTTGTATGAACTGCCACAATGCTATTAAGAGAGAATCCCCTGAAATCCAGAAAATTTATACTGCAATAGAAAAGGATCAACCTATTGAGTGGATTCGTGTACACAACCTTCCTGATTTGGCTTACTTCAATCATGCACAACATACTAATGTAGCAGGGCTAGAGTGTACAAATTGTCACGGTGAGATACCTAAAATGGAAGTTGTTCAGCAAAGATCAACATTAACGATGGGATGGTGTATTGACTGTCACAGACAGACAGATGTGAATGCAAAAGGTAACGCGTATTATGACAACCTTTTGAAAGCACATAATGCTACATCAAGCGAGGCAATGAAGGTAGAGGATATTGGTGGACTTGAGTGTGCTAAGTGTCACTATTAATTCATTTTTTAAGCATATAGATACATAAGTCTGCCAAAGACTTCAATCATAAAATAAATCTCATGGAGAATACGAATAAAAGGTATTGGAAAGGTGTCGAGGAACTTAAAAATGACATCAATCTAGTAAAAAATGCGGATAGAGAGTTTAACTTGGATGATGTAGAGGGTTTTGAACCAACGCACAGAAGAGACTTCTTGAAGGTATTGGGCTTCGGGATGGCTGCGGTCTCCTTAGCAGCTTGTGAAGCACCAGTAAGAAAAACAATTCCTTATTTAAATAAGCCCGAAGATGTTGAGCCTGGTATACCTAATTACTATGCTACATCCTTTGTCGATGGTGGAGAGTATTGCAGTGTTTTAGTTAAAACACGCGAAGGGCGTCCTGTCAAAATTGAAGGAAATAAATTGTCCAACATTACTAAAGGCGGAACAAGTGCGCGCGCTCAGGCATCTGTTCTGTCTCTTTACGATGTTGAAAAATTGAAAGGCCCACAGGCAGGTGGAAAAGATATTTCATGGGAAGATTTGGATAAAGCCGTTGTTTCGGGTTTATCTTCAGCCAAAGGAATTCGTATCGTGACAAACACGATTATGTCTCCATCTGCACTAAGTGTTATTGCAAACTTCGTAGCGAAATACCCGACAGCTCAACATTTAACCTACGATGCAGCTTCTTCTTCTGGATTAATTGAAGCAAACTTGAAGTCATTCGGCCAAGCTGTTGTTCCTTCTTATCATTTTGATAAAGCAAATGTCATTGTTGGTATAAACTGTGATTTTCTAGGAAACTGGATTTCACCTATCGAATTTGCTGGACAGTGGGCTGAAACACGTAAGCTGAATAGTCTCAAAGGGGGCAAAAAGACGATGTCTCGTCATTATCAGTTTGAAACAGGGATGACAATTACGGGTGGAGCTGCAGATTATCGTTCCATGATAAAGCCTTCAGAAGAGGGTAAAGTAGTAGTAGCACTTTACAATAAAGTGGCAGCTATTTTAGGTAATGCACCTTTAGCAGGAAGTACGATAAACACACCCAACTTAGATAAATGTGCGAAAGATTTAGCAGCAGCTAAAGGTAGTGCGTTGGTTGTATCTGGATCAAATGATTCAAATGTTCAAATTGTTGTAAATGCATTAAACCAACTTCTTGGTTCTTACAATTCAACGATTAACCTCAATGTACCATTGCACACGAAAAAGGGGTCAGACAGTACACTTCCTCAATTAGTAACTGAGTTGAAGAATGGTTCTGTTGATACCGTTTTATTCGTGGGAGTTAACCCTGTGTATGATTCATCTATGTCAGATGAGTTGAAATCAGTCATTTCAAAAGCAAAATTGTCTGTCTCATTCAGCGATCGTGCGGATGAAACAGCTCAGGTTTGTAAATTCATTGCTCCTACTCCTCATTACCTAGAGTCATGGGGCGATGTAGAGCCAAAAAGGGGTTCTTTCTCTTTGATTCAACCTACAATCTCGAATATTTTCAATACAAGACAATACGAGATTAGCTTGTTAAAGTGGTCTGGTTTAGGAGTAGATTATCAGGCATTCATTAAGTCATACTGGAAGACAAATATTTTAGGTTCAACATCGTGGGTTACAGCCCTTCATGATGGAGTGTTTGAAATAGCAGGTAGCCAAGTTCCCGCTTCAGAAAAATCATTTGTTGGTGATTTATCAACAGCAGCTAAAGCAGCAACGTCTATAAAAGGTAGTGATTTAGAAGTTTCAATTTTTGAATCAGTTGCCATTGGAACGGGCTCTCAAGCAAACAACCCTTGGTTACAAGAATTACCTGACCCAATTTCAAAAGTTACTTGGGAAAACACAGCGGCAGTTTCTCAAAAAACGGCTAATAAGTTGGGTATAGCTCAAGGAGATGTTATAAGTCTAACGGTTGGAAGTAAATCAGTTGAGCTTCCTGTTCTAATACAGCCTGGTCAAGCACATGATACGATTTCAGTTGCGATGGGTTACGGTCGTACGGCTGCAGGCAAATCAGGCAATGTAGGTGTTAATATGTATGAGTTTACGTCAATAGTTGGCGGACAACGTAATTATTTTGCTACTGGAGCAAAGGTTTCTGTTGTTAACTCGGGTTATACATTAGCTCAGACACAAACGCATGAGACTGTAATGGGTCGTCAGGCAGTTGTACAAGAATCAATCTTGGCTGAGTACGTTAAAAATCCAAAAGCAGGTCGTTTTGAACCGATGATTGAGACATCTGAAGGTCCAAGGAAACCAAATACAATTACACTCTGGAACGGACATGAGAAAAAGAATCACAATTGGGGAATGATTATTGACCTCAATACGTGTATTGGCTGTGCTTCTTGTCTAGTTAGTTGTCAAGCAGAGAACAATGTACCGGTAGTAGGAAAGAAAGAGGTAGTTCGTGCTCGTGAAATGCACTGGATTCGTCTAGATAGATATTATAGCACAGATGCAGACGTAACAGACAATATGTCAATTTCAGGGCTAAGAGCTATGGAAATTGCATCAGAAAATCCAGAAGTTGTCATTCAACCGATGATGTGTCAGCACTGTTCGAACGCTCCGTGTGAAACTGTATGTCCAGTACTAGCTACAACACACAGTTCGGAAGGATTGAACCAGATGACCTATAACAGATGTGTTGGGACAAGATACTGTGCAAACAACTGTCCATACAAAGTGAGACGTTTCAACTGGTACAAGTATTTCGAAAATGACAACTTTGATTTCCACATGAACAACGACTTGGGTAGAATGGTCTTGAACCCAGACGTAACCGTTCGTTCAAGAGGTGTGATTGAGAAATGTTCAATGTGTGTTCAAAGAATACAAGCGGGTAAATTAGAGGCTAAAAAAGAGAAGCGTCGTCCAGTTGACGGCGAAATCATTACTGCTTGTGCTCAGTCATGTCCAACAGGTGCAATTACTTTTGGTGATATGTTAGATCCTGAATCTAAGATATCTAAATTAGTAGCACAAGAGGAAAATGGTCGTGCTTTCGAAGTTTTAGAAGAGATTAATGTGCGCCCGCAGATTAATTATTTGACTAAGATTAGAAATAAGGACAAGCAAGATGTCGCTTCGTAATATCTGAAAAATACAAAGGGGTTTCTAAGAAATTAGGAACCCATCACTCTTAAATTTGAATCTTAAAAATATGCAAGTAGTTTCGCCTATCCGTGAGCACTTAGTAACAGGAGGTAAAACCTACCATGATGTTACGGTAGATATTTGTAAGCAGGTAGAAGGCAAGCCCACAAAAGAATGGAAAGTGGCCCTTACTATCTCAGTACTTGTTCTTATTTATGGAACAGGTTGGTTATTTTGGACTTGGTGGGAAGGTCTCGGAGTTTGGGGATTGAATAAAACAGTCGGCTGGGCATGGGATATTACCAACTTTGTTTGGTGGGTAGGTATCGGTCATGCTGGAACACTTATTTCTGCTATTTTATTGCTTTTCCGTCAAAAATGGAGAACATCTATAAACAGAGCAGCTGAGGCTATGACTATTTTTGCGGTACTTTGTGCTGCCTCATTTATCCTCATGCACATGGGAAGACCTTGGTTAGCTTATTGGGCTTTACCACTTCCAAATACATTTGGATCTTTGTGGGTTAACTTCAACTCGCCGTTAGTTTGGGACGTATTTGCCATCTCAACTTATTTTTCAGTTTCTTGTCTTTTCTGGTTTATTGGTTTGATTCCAGATTTAGCGACAATCAGAGATAGAGCTACAGGTATTAGAAAGCAAATCTATGGTACTTTATCACTTGGCTGGACAGGTGGTGCAAGAGCATGGGCTAGATACGAAGATATTTCTTTGATTTTGGCAGGTTTATCAACACCTCTGGTATTATCTGTACATACAATTGTATCCTTCGACTTTGCAACTTCGGTAATCCCAGGATGGCACACGACAATCTTTCCTCCCTACTTCGTAGCAGGAGCAATTTTCTCAGGGTTTGCTATGGTTCAGAACTTGATGTTGGTTGTTCGGGTCGTTTACAAATTGGAAGATTACATCACGATTGAGCACATAGGTTTAATGAATAAAATCATTACTGTGACTGGTTCAATTGTAGGTGTTGCCTATATTACTGAGTTCTTTATTGCAGCTTATTCTGGAGTACAATACGAAGCTTATGCTTTTATAAATAGAGCTACAGGTCCACTTTGGTGGTCGTATGCTGCGATGATGACATGTAACGTAATATCTCCTCAGATTTTTTGGTTTAAAAAATTAAGAGAGAATATCGTTGTATCTTTTGTAATTGCTGTTATCGTGAATATTGGTATGTGGTTTGAAAGATTTGTAATCATTGTAACCTCATTACACAGAGATTATTTGCCTTCAAGCTGGACTTACTTCACACCAAGAATGGGTGATATAGGTGATTATATCTTCTCTTTCGGCTTGTTCTTCACACTATTCTTCTTGTTCTCTAAGTTTTTGCCAGTAGTAAACATGGCTGAGGTTAAGTCTGTGCTTAAGTCTTCCTCAGAAAAGAAGGAAACAAAAGAAAAAGTAACAGCCTAATCATTCATTAATTATCTTATTTAATAGAGATGTCAGAAACAAAATATATAGTAGGTGTTTTCGATGACGAAGAGGTCGTTGTTAATGCTGTATCAGAAGTAAGACAAAAGGGGGTCAAAATTCATGAAGTCTTTACTCCATTTCCTATCCATGGTCTTGATCATGCTTTAGGATACGATAGACCACGTATGGGAGTCCCCGCATTTTTATTTGGAGTAACAGGTATTTCACTTGCTTTACTATTGACATTCTGGACGTTAGGAATTGACTGGCCAATGAACATTGGTGGTAAGAATTTCTTTCCATTTCCAACAAATATTCCGATTTTGTTTGAAATGACTGTTCTTTTTGCTGCTTTCGGTATGTCATTCACTTTCTTCTTTATGGAAGATCTCGGTCCGACAAAAAAGCCACTAATTTTTGATCCAAGAAGTACAGATGATAAGTTTATCATGGCAATTAACTTGGATAAAAATACGATGACTGAAACGGAAATTGCAGAGTACTTAAAGGAGAGTGGTGCGTCAGAAGTTAATATTAAAGAGGTATAAATTGTTGAAAACCAAATAATTATGAAAATCAGAAATTTATCAGCAATCACTCTTTCTTTCATAGGTGCTACTATCATGTCATGTAAGGATAATAATAGCACTGGGATAGAGTTTGCTCCAAATATGTATAATTCAAGGGCGTATGAGTCCCAAACCCAATGGAGAGAAAATACAATTAATCCAAAGGGTATGAATATGAGACTTCCAGTTAAAGGAACTGTTTCTAGAAGAAACTACAATACAGTGTTTGTCAATGAAGGTGACTCTACATACACAAGAGATCTTATGGTATATGACATTCATAAAGATAGCTTGAACTTAGCATCTAAGGTTTTAGTCAATCCTATAGCTTGGTCTGAAGGAGTAGAAGAGGAAGGAAAGCTCTTGTACGAAAGATACTGTCAACATTGCCATGGAGCTAATGGGGCAGGAGACGGAAAAGTTGGACAAAAGTATGCGGGTGTACCAAATTATGCTTCTGATGCATTAAAAAATGTAAGTGGTGGGCATATTTTTCATGTGATAACGCATGGTAAGGGTCGTATGTGGCCGCATGGTTCACAAATGACTGCTGAGGAAAGATGGAAAATCGTACATTACGTACATCGCTTGCAGTTAGGAAGTTAATTTAAAGTAATGAGTCCCTTCACCCTAGAAGGAATTATGCTCGTAAAATTACCCCATAGGGAAGGGGATTGTTAATCTTATTAAGAAATGGCTCACAAACACGAAATACATTCAATCGAAGAGCAATTTGTTTTTAGCTCGGAACTTAAATCAAAGCTACGATTAGGCATTGTTTTGGGTATTATAATGGTTGCACTAGGTGCTTTCTTGCTACATAACCACTGGAGTATTGGCGTCTGGGAAAGTACAGGCCATGGTGCGGAAGGAGGACATGATGCAGCTCATGCGGCGCATGGTCATGGAGAAGGACACCATGGAGCTACTTTATTCTCAAGAATTATAGCAAACTTGTGGATGAATAGCGTTTATTTCCTAGGAATCGCAGTTGTAGGTGTCTTTTTTATGTCCTACAATTACGTTGCTAAAGCTGGATGGTATGCTACAATTAAAAGAATACCAGAAGCATTACCTGCCTTTATGATTGTTCCATCTGTAATCTTGTTAGCTTTGTTTGCTATCCCTTCAACAAGACATATTGTAATGCACTGGACACACGATGGCATCATGGATCCATTGGCTGAGAACTATGATAAAATTATAGCTGGTAAATCTTGGTATCTAAATAATTCTTTTTACTTAGCAAGACTAGTAGCATACTTTGTTGTATGGTATATTCTTTGGATTGTAATTCGGAAAAACTCACTGTTAGAAGACCAATACGCAGATTTATCGTATTATAACACAAGTAGAAAATATGCAAAATTCTTTTTGATATTCTTTGCTGTTACTTCTTCTACATCGGCTTGGGATTTGTCTATGTCAATTGATACACACTGGTTCTCTACAATGTATGGATGGTATCACTTGGCATCTTGGCACGTAGCTGGGTTGGCAACAATTATGTTGACCGTCCTTATTCTAAAAGATAATGGTTATCTAAATGCGGTGAAAGAGAGTACAATTCATGATTTAGGTAAGTTGGTATTCGGATTTTCCATCTTTTGGACATATGTTTGGTTTGCTCAATATTTATTGATTTTTTACGCAAACTTACCAGAGGAAACGATTTACTTCAGAGAAAGATTTACTGGATATGATGGTCGTTACTGGTGGCCTTTTCATATCAATTTCGTGCTTAATTTCTTTTTCCCATTATTGCTATTGATGGCAAGAAATTCAAAAAGAAATAAGACACTTTTGAAGCTTGCTTGTAGTGCAATTTTAGTAGGACATTGGTTTGATTTTTATCAAATGCATATGCCAGGAATTGCAAAAGAACAAGGTGGAATAGGATTAATCGAATGGGGTACTACACTCGTTTTTGCATCTCTATTCATTTATTTTGTTGCGAATCAACTATCAAAAGCAAATCTTATTCCTAAGAACCACCCGTTCCTAGAGGAAAGTTTGCATCACGATATTTAATTCCAAACATTTTTGTTGGACAAATTGATTAATTAGTATTCAAGTAATAATACAAAAACTATGACTATCGTTGTTGCTTTATTAGCTATTGTTTTCCTAGTATTGACCTTCATGGTGATTGGTAAAACACAAAAGCTAATCAAGGGTGTAAAGAATGAAGGGGTTGCAGAAGGTGCCGCTTCAGAAGTTGATGGTGCAAATAATGCAAATGCAGCTGGTTTAGTAATCTTCTGGGTATTGAGTGTTATCGGTGCAGTTTGGTCATTCATGGAATATAGAAAAGATTTTCTTCCAGAAGCATCCTCTGTGCATGGTCGAGAAACTGATTATTGGTTCTGGGTTTCAATGACTGTAATTACAGTTGCCTTCTTCGTAGTTAATACATTGTTGTTCTTCTTTTCATTCAAGTACAGATACAACAAAAATGTAAGAGCTACATTCTATCCACACAATAACAAACTTGAGTTAATTTGGACGGTGATTCCTGCTATCGTAATGGCTGGTTTGGTATTCTCGGGTCTACTGGTTTGGAACAAAGTGATGGATGAAGCTCCTGAAGATGCAGAAGTAGTTGAAATCATGGGCAAGCAATTTGGTTGGCAAGTGAGATATCCTGGTGTAGATGATAATAAGCTGGGTGACTATTCATACAAATTGATGGATGATGCAAATGGCAATATTTTCGGTATAGATTTCACCGATGAAAACTCGTTTGATGACTTTACAAACGAAACAGAAATGCATATCCCCAAAGGAAAACCAGTATTAATCAAGATTAGAGCAAGAGATGTGTTGCACAGTGTATTCATTCCTCACATGCGAGTTAAAATGGATGCAGTGCCAGGTATGCCAACTAAATTCTGGTTTCACCCAGATAAAAGTACGGAGGAGATGAGAGCTGAGCTAGGAAACCCTGATTTCAACTATGAAATTGCATGTACTGAAGTTTGTGGTAGAGGTCACTTTGCGATGAAACTCAAATTGGTTGTAGAAGAGCAAGATGAGTTCGAAAAATGGAAAAAAGAACAGAAACCATTTCTTGCAGTGTATCCAAAGTACATAGAGTCAGTTCCAGAAAATTTGAAAGCCAGAGCTATGAAATACATTCCAGCTCCTGAGGTAACTGAAGTTGCAAATGAAGCAACAACAGATGGTGGAAATACATCAAATGTAAGTGTATCATTGAAATAAGAATAATTTAAAAAAAAGACTATGTCAACGCTAGCACAAAATGTACAGACAGACTCTCATGATGCTCACGAAGAGCATCATCATGAGCAAGGTTTTTTCAGTAAATATATATTCTCCCTAGATCACAAAACAATAGCTAAACAATACCTTTTTACAGGTATATTTTGGGCAATCATTGGGGGATTAATGTCAAGTATATTCCGTCTTCAGTTAGGTTTTCCAGATATGGACTTATCTTGGTTAAAGCCAATTTTAGGGGGATGGATTGATGAACAAGGTAAATTAGATCCTAACTTTTACCTTGCGTTAGTAACGATGCATGGTACAATCATGGTATTCTTTGTATTAACTGCTGGTCTTAGTGGAACATTCTCAAACTTCTTGATTCCACTACAAATCGGTGCAAGAGACATGGCATCTGGTTTCATGAACATGTTATCGTACTGGATCTTCTTCGCATCAAGCGTCATAATGTTTTATTCTGTATTCCTTGAGACAGGTCCTGCTGGTGGTGGCTGGGTAATTTATCCACCATTGAGTGCGTTAGCGGATGCAAATCCAGGATCAGGCACGGGTATGACAATGTGGTTAGTATCCATGGCATTGTTTATTATGTCTAGTTTATTAGGTGGTATAAACTATGTAACAACCGTTATTAACCTTAGAACAAAAGGTATGTCATTTGACAAAATGCCTTTGACTATTTGGGCATTTACATTTACTGCAATCCTCGGAATTCTTTCTTTCCCTGTTTTATTTTCAGCAGTATTACTTTTGATTTTTGACAGAAGCTTTGGAACATCTTTCTACCTTTCTGATATATACATCAACGGTCAAGCTTTGCCAAACCAAGGTGGTAGCCCTATTTTATTCCAACACTTGTTCTGGTTCTTAGGTCACCCTGAAGTATATATTGTAATTTTACCTGCTTTAGGCTTAACATCTGAGATTATCGCAACGAACTCTAGAAAACCAATTTTTGGTTACAAAGCGATGATTTTTTCGATGGCAGGTATCATGTTCCTAGCGTTTATTGTATGGGCTCACCACATGTTCATGACTGGTATGAATCCATTCCTTGGCTCTGTGTTTATGTTATTAACACTAATCATCGCGGTTCCTTCTGCAGTTAAAGCATTCAACTACATAACGACGCTTTGGAAAGGTAATATCATATTTACGCCAGCGATGCTTTTCGCAATTGGACTTGTTTCTTTCTTTGTTTCAGGTGGTCTTACAGGTATTATACTTGGAAATAGCGCCTTAGATATTCAACTTCATGATACGTATTTTGTTGTTGCTCACTTCCACCTTGTAATGGGTTCTGCAGCATTCTTCGGTATGATTGCTGGTGTTTATCATTGGTTCCCTAAAATGTTTGGTAGAATGATGAACAAATCATTGGGGTATGTACATTTTTGGTTGACATTTGTAGGTGTTTACTTGGTGTTTTTCCCAATGCATTATATCGGGATTGCAGGTTTTCCAAGAAGATACTATCAGTGGTCAGGTTTTGAAACTTTCAATACCTACACAGATTTAAATAGCTTTATATCTATTGCTGCAATATTGACTTTCGTTGCTCAGTTTATATTCTTATATAACTTTATTTATTCTATCTTCAAAGGAAAAAAGGCGACGGCAAATCCTTGGAACTCTACAACATTAGAGTGGACAACCCCAATCGAACCAGGTCATGGTAACTGGGAAGGAGAAATTCCTACTGTTTACAGATGGCCGTACGATTATAGCAAGCCTGGATCAGCTGCTGATTTCATTCCTCAGAACGTTCCATTCTCTGAAACTCCAGAGTCTAACTTACCAGAGGAAACTGAGCTGATTAAGCAAGAAGAGGAAATAAAGAACATCAAGTTCGATTACAATATTCCTGATTAATTTATCGCAAGGTAAATTGTACATTAATTGCGAAATATAAAGTACATCGTACCTTATATTTCGCTTTTTTTCTAATAAAATGGTAAGAAAATTTTATTATTTGTCCCTAGTGGCATTGGTTGCGCTATATCTATTGATTTTTATCGGTGGATTGGTTAGAGCAACAGGCTCAGGAATGGGATGTCCAGACTGGCCAAAATGCTTTGGATTATGGATCCCACCAACGGATGTTAGTGAGTTACCTCCAAATTATGAAGAAATATTTGGTAAAAAGTTGAAAGGGGAGGTTGAGTTTAATGTATTTAAAACATGGACAGAATACCTAAACAGACTTGCAGGTGTACTGGTTGGTTTAATCATTTTGATGACAGCTTTTGCAGCATGGTTTGTACATAAAAGAGGAAATAGAAAGATATGGTATGCTTCTTTCATCGGATTAATCATGGTTATTTTCCAAGGTTGGTTAGGATCTAAGGTAGTATCGAATGAGCTACTTCCGGTAATGGTTACGTTACACATGATTGTTGCTCTGCTAATGGTTTATGTATATAACTACATATATGTTCATGCTAAAAACGAGTATAAACTCTCAATGGCATTCGAGCTAGATAATCAGTCAGAATTTATTGCAAAAATACTATTACTAGTAACAAGTCTTCAAATTCTACTAGGTACGCAAGTAAGGGAAGTTGTGGATCATCTTTCCTTGTATACAAATATTCCGAGAAGTGAATGGAGTAATAATCTTGGAAATATTTTCTACGTACATATTTTATTAGCTTCAGCATTAATTATACTTTCTTATTTCCTTTATAGATTAGAAAAAAGAAAAAAAGAGATGGTTAATGCATCAGTCAAATGGACATTCTATTTAGTGATTTTCGAATTTGCGACGGGCTTAGTTTTGTATTTTTTTGATATTTCAAGATACGCACAGCCATTTCATTTAGTTTTTTCAACGATTATTTTAGGTGTGCTATCCATCGTTTTGGTCAGGTCTAAATTAAGATAATGTGATGAACCAAATTTCAATAAGTAAAAATAAGAGTATAGATAAGGTAAGAGCGTTTTTCGACTTAACTAAATTTCGACTGAGTATAACAGTTGTCTTTTCGAGTTTGTTTGGGTATGCTCTAGCCGCACAAGATTTTAGTATAATAAAACTCATTGTTTTTGCAGTAGCAGGTTACGCCACTACAGCATCTGCAAATGTGATTAACCAATTGATAGAAATCAATCTGGATAAACTCATGAAGAGAACGAAAGAAAGACCATTACCATCAGGAAGGGTTTCGGCTCAAGAAGCTAAGATATTCTCATTCGTTTTGGGTGTTTCTTCAATATGTCTATTAGCAATCGTTTTCAATTACAAAGCAGCTTTACTAGCACTATTGAGTATCATATTGTATGGTTTTGTATACACTCCGTTAAAAAGAGTCGGGCCAGTAGCAGTTGCAGTTGGTGCACTTCCAGGTGCGTTTCCTCCAATGATTGGATGGGTAGCGGCAACAGGTCATTTTGGTCTGGAACCAGGAATACTATTCGCTATTCAGTTTTTTTGGCAATTTCCCCATTTTTGGGCAATAGCGTGGGTTTTAGATGAGGATTACAAAAAAGCAGGTTTTAAGCTGCTACCTTCATCAGGTGAAAAAAACATCCACACAGCGTTTCAAATGATGATATATACGCTTTTTTTAATACCGCTTTGTTGGGTTCCTTTTTATCTGGAAATGACAGGTCTAAACTCTGCAATTATTGCTATGCTTTGTGGACTATTATTTTTAGCACAAACATTTCATCTGATGCGAAAAGTAAATGATAAAGCAGCACTTCAGTTAATGTTTGGTTCGTTTTTATATCTACCAATTGTTCAATTATCGTATCTTTTTGATAAAATATAATGAAAAGTAAAAGTATTTCTCAAAAGCCAACACCTATTTTGACCGTCAATAAATGGAAGTTTATTACATGGTTATTCATCATTTCAATTGTCATGTTGTTTGCATCGCAAACGAGTGCTTATTTGGTTAGAAGAGCAGAAGGTAACTGGACTGAATTTACAATCCCTTCCATTTTTTATGTAAGTACGGTAGTTTTGTTGTTTAGTAGCCTTTTTCTTGAGTTGTCACTTAAAATGGCAAAAAAAGACGAGTTTAAAAACTTGAAAATATTCATTTCGATAGCATTTGTCTTGGGATTGATATTCTTGATTTTGCAATATTTTGGATGGCAAGACTTACAAAGACAAGGTGTTTATTTAAAAGGAAATCCGTCTGGAAGTTTCTTCTATATACTGACTGGCTTACACGGAATTCACCTCGTTTCAGGTCTTTTTGTTATTTTAGCTGCTTTCTTGGCCGCATTTAGAACTAAAATACACTCGAAAAAATTGGTACAACTTCAAGTATGTAATACATATTGGCATTTTTTAGATTTACTTTGGGTGTATTTACTGGTATTTTTAATTTACTTTAGATAAAAATAATCCTAAAAACTTTTAAGCAAGAAGTATTTTAAATCATTTGTTTACTAAATTTGCTTATGTTTTTGAAAAACTCAATCAATTTTTATGGCAGCAACTAAAACTTCAAGTACCCCAGAACATTTAATGTGGGAAGGTGGGGTCCAACCTATGAAAGTAGGGTATGGCAAACTGATGATGTGGATTTTTTTACTATCAGACACTTTTACATTTTCAGCATTACTTATCGCGTATGGTTTGGTAAGATTCAGCTTTCCAAGCTTTAAGGAGGTAGTGCCTGATATGACGCATAAAACTTTTGAACTTTCACACGAATGGTGGCCTGTCCCAGAAAAAGTGTTTGAGGCAGTACCTTTTTTTCACGGTGTTAGCTTACCGTTAGTATTCGTAGGTATAATGACATTTATCTTGATTTTCAGCTCGGTTACGATGGTGCTTGCTGTAGAAGCTGGACACAGAAGAGACAAAGCAGATGTTGAAAAATGGATGTTGTGGACTATTTTAGGTGGATTTGTATTTTTAGGCTCACAAGCATGGGAATGGTCGCACTTTATTCATGGATCGGCAGAAGGGTTAACTCTAGCGGATGGTACTAAAATCTTTGGAGCAAACTTGGTTGTAAATGAATATGGACCAACAGCATTTGCAGACTTCTTCTTCTTCATCACAGGATTTCATGGTACTCACGTGTTTTCAGGGGTTATTTTGAATATCATTATTTTCTATAACACTGTAAATGGAGTATACGAAAAAAGAGGACACTATGAAATGGTAGAAAAAGTAGGACTTTATTGGCACTTTGTAGATTTAGTTTGGGTATTTGTGTTCACATTCTTCTATTTAGTTTAATAGTCAAAAAAATATTATCATGGCAAGTCAAATAAATAATTCTGGCGAGAAGCTGAAACCACAAACGAAAGAATTGTGGAGAGTATTTGTAATTCTTTTGATTCTTACAGCTCTAGAGTTTGCTATCGCTTTTGGTCTGGATACAGACAAGTTCAAATGGACAAAAATTATTATTTTTATCCTGATGACAATTGTAAAAGCATTCTATATCGTAGGTACGTTCATGCACTTGAAACAAGAGGTTAAAGTTTTTGTTTGGTCTGTTGTTTTACCAGCACTCTTTGTAGTTTGGTTATTAGTAGCTTTGATCGTAGAAGGTGGTTACATCGGAAAGATATAAAGATGACAAATAAATATGTAAAGGCCGGAATACTGATAGCATTATTGGTTGTTCCGGCCTCCGTTTTTATTTTCTTGAAGGTGTTTGGAGAAAATAAGTTTAACCTTCCTTACTTTATGCCTGTCATCCAGGATAATGGGGAAGTTTTAGTGAGTAACGGCGATACAGTTTTTCATCAAATACCTAATTTTGAATTAATCAATCATGATGCTGTCTCCATAAATTCAAACGAATTTAAAGACAAAATTTGTGTTGTTAGTTTCTTTTTTTCAAGATGTGGTACGGTTTGTCCAGTAATTACACGCAACCAAAAGGGAGTTCAAGAAGAGTTCAAGGGAAATGAACGAGTAAAAATTGTATCTATTTCGATTGACCCCAAGTTTGATACTCCAGCCGTTTTGAAAAAATACGCGCAAGAAAATGAGCTTGATTTAAGTCAATGGCACTTACTAACAGGTGAAAAATCGTATATATATGACTTGGCTATCAAAGGGTTCAAGTTACCTGTCGCTGATGCTTCCGCATACGATTCAACAATCACAAACCCAGATGAAACATTTATTCATTCTGAAAAGTTGTTACTTATAGATAATTTAGGTTTTGTGAGAGGAATTTATGACGGAACGAATAAAGATGAGTTAAAGCGCCTAAACGTGGAAATTAAAGTTCTTCTCGAAGGTTTTAATGATAAAGAATAAGATAATGGAAGTAAAGTCAACGAAATTTATAAACATAGTTTCAGTTATAATCCCGCTTGTAGTAGCTATTTTACTCGGTTTGCCCCAAAAAGTACAACTAGGCCAATGGACAAAAATATTACCGCACTTAAATGCAGGAATTAACTCCTTGACTTCTGTCGTTCTGGTTATGGCAGTGTGGGCAATTAAATCAAAAAAAATTGAACTTCATCAAAATTTAATGAGGTTCGCCTTTGTTTTGGGTGCAATCTTCTTAGTATTTTATGTTTTGTATCATCTTACTAACGAATCAACAAAATTTGGAGGTGTAGGTTCTATCAGATATTTCTATTACTTTATTTTAATAAGTCATATCTTACTTTCATTGGTTGTATTGCCTTTTGTACTGAGAGCAATGTACTTTGCAGTCACGAAACAATTTGCTGAACATAAAAAGGTAACAAAAATCGCATTTCCAATTTGGCTATATGTATCAGTGACTGGCGTAATAGCATATTTAATGATTTCTCCTTATTACAATTAAAGAAAATAGTATGAGAAAAATTACCATCATTTTATTCCTTTTTTTCGGTACACTAATGGATGTCGCTGCACAATGCGCTATGTGCAGAGCAACAGTCGGCAGTAATTTGAGTGAGGGCAGAGGAGTGATTGGAACTGGTATTAACTTTGGGATTCTTTATTTACTCTCTATGCCTTATTTATTGGTGCTTGTCGTGGGTTTTTTGTGGTATAGAACAGGAAAAAAAGAGTTAAAAGAAAGGCTGACACTTGAGGCAAGGTTGAATGACATATTTAAAAAATAAAAAAAAGGGCGATACGCCCTTTTTTTATGCAACCAACTTTCCGATTAATGCATCTAATCAGCAACCCAAGGAGATAATATGTTGAAAATTTTCCAACAAAAAGACTACAAAGACGAAATTCAGTTGGTTTTTGCACTTAAGAAGCAAAAAAAAGATGCACAAACCTATCTGTACGAAAAATTCGCACCTAAAATGTTGGCTCTTTGTATGCGCTATCTGAAGGATCAAATGTTAGCTGAGGATATCATGATTGAAGGATTTATGAAGATATTTACAAAAATTGACTCATATAAAGGAGAAGGATCTTTCGAAGGTTGGATGAAAAGAATAATGGTTAATGAATGTTTAATGAAGTTCAGAGGTCCAAAAGTTTATTGGGTTGCAACGGAAGAGTACGAATCAGAGTTTAGCATTGAGGCATTTACAAGTTTAGAGGCAGAGGAACTACATAAAATGATATCGGATTTACCCATTGGTTATAGAACAGTGTTTAATATGTATGTAGTAGAAGGCTATTCACATATAGAAATTGCAGAAAATTTGGGCATTTCAGAAGGGACCTCAAAGTCACAATTGAGTAGAGCCAAAGCAATTTTAAGAGAACAGATCGAGAAAGAACTAAATACCGTAAGTCGAGTAAAATAATTATGGGAAATGAGTTGATAAAGAAAGTACAGAACCTAGAGGTTTTGCCTTCTCAGAGGGCCAATGATTTGTTCAAAAAAAGACAAAGCCAATTGGTTTCAAATAGGAGTAGAGTGATATCAAGTGTGGCTGCGAGTGTTATATTGGGAAGTCTCACCTTCTTACTTTATCTAAATCAAGTGAAAAGTAAAAGATTTACTAAGGGTGCTGTTGTAGTACAAAAGCATGATTACATGAATAAAGAAATACATAGTGAAGAAGTATTGGAAATTGCTCAAAAAGTTGATGTAATAGAAAAAAAACAGCCAGTGATAGCGAGAAAAAATCAATTATCTCGAGAACAGAATATACTACAAGAGGATACTGTGCAAAATGAGTTGAAGTACGAGGAAGATAAGCCTTTTAATAGGATAAATGAATTTGAGATTAATAAAATTGCCAGTACAAATGCGTTCTTATTCGATGTTCACTATGCAAAAGTAAAAGGCGAAATAGATGAGAAATCTTGGATAAATATATCGAGCAATTTTCTAAGTGAAGAAGAAGTGAAAAAAGGTGATGCCATCATGCAAGAACTAATGCTTTTGAAATATGGCGAAATAGTTGAGGAGAAAGTAACAATCGCCAAATTATTCACAAAAGAAGATAATTTTTTATACAACGAAGCCAACGAATTCAAATCAAGAGTAAATTGGTTTAAAAGTAAACTGAGTAAATAATGAAAAGAATACATATTTTGATGTGTAGTTTGCTATTTTTTATTTTGCAGACAGAAAAAGTGCATGCTGAAGGAAAAAGTGTCGATTCGACTACCGTTGAATTTTACGATAAGCAGTTTGAAAAAAAAGTAAAGATTCAATTAACAATAGATGTCCCAAATTTACCAACAAATTTAACTACCTTAAATCTAATACGTGAGTTAGGTGCAAATGAGATACAATTAGATTCTATCCAAACATTCATGAAGAACGGTCAGGCAAGTAAAAAATATAGCATTTGCATAAATGACGTAAATTGTCTAACTATAAAAATCGTGAGTCTAGACGAAAAAGTGAAGGATGAAAAGAATCAAAATGAAAATCCGGTAAGGCTATCATCGTTTTTTCCCAAAAGAGATGTAGGGTTTTATCTTGGATTTAACCAATGGAATCCAGTAAATACAATTCAACTAGACAATAAATTAAATGATTGGAAATCGAGATACTTTGCTATTTCGTTTAAGAAATATACGTACATAGGTAAGATTCATAACTTAGAATTTGCAGTAGGTACGGCTCCAGAAATAGCATGGTATAATTTTCATCTTAAAAATGATAGACTTATTGAGGAGCAGGCTGATATGACTCGATTTGTGGTTTCAAATGTACCACTCAAAAAGTCAAAAATAGTAGTACCCATGGTCAATGTTCCTTTGACCATAAATATTGGACTTAAAGATTCTGGCTGGATGCTGAGCACAGGGCCAAGTGTAGGGTTTAGATATGGAGGTTTTTCTAAGGTGAAATCTAGAGAGGAAGGAAGACAGAAAGTAAAAAGTGATTTCAATATGAGTAAACTATTTGTAGGTTGGGGAATAGAAATTGGTAAAGTTTCAGGGATGAAGTTCTTTTTTAAAAACGATTTTACACCACTTTTTCAAGTAGAGCAACGAGGAGAACGAGTTTGGTCATTTGGGATAAGAATATAATACTTTTTTTAAAATATATTTGGATAGTAAAGATTTAGTATTTACTTTTGCAACTCAATTTAGTTAATGTTAATAAGTAGCTAAATAAGGGGGTGTACCAGAGTGGCCAAATGGGGCAGACTGTAAATCTGCTGGTGAATGCCTACGGTGGTTCGAATC
>CAYNRA010000036.1:0-28359 GCA_964399465.1 uncultured Cytophagales bacterium | reverse complement strand
ATATGATGTACCCAAGATTAAAATTAGCCCGAAATCTCCTCAAAGAAGACGGCGTTATTTTCATCTCCATTGACGAAAAAGAATTTTCAAACTTACAGAAGTTAGTTTCAGAACTTTTTGGAGAAGAAAATTATTTAGGAGAGATAGTTTGGGAAACAGCGACTGATAATAATGCTAGTCAAGTTTCTATGGAACATGAGTATATACTTTGCTATTCAAAGCTAAAAACTCAACAAGATAAATGGCAAATCAAATCAAACAAGGCTGACTTTATAATTCAGAAATACAACGAATTTAGAAAAGTAGAATCTTCAATAACATCAATTCAAGAAAAATTAAGAAGGTGGATCAATGCACAAAAAAAAACAAATGAACTAGATTTATCAGGTATTTCACACTATAGCTACGTAGATGAGAAAGGAGTATATTATCCGGGTAATCCCAATAATACGAAACCAGGTGGTTATAATTATGAAGTACTACATCCAATAACTAAACTACCCGTAAAAAAACCAAGTAACGGATGGAGATTTCCAGAAACAACATTTTGGAAAGCAAACGAATCTGGTGATGTTGAGTGGGGTGAAAATGAAAATACTATACCTAAAATAAAAAAAAGAATCGATACAGCAACAGAGCTTTTAAAAAGCTATTACTACGAGGACAATCGTGTTTCAACAAATTTCTTAAGTGCACTTTTTGATAACAAAAAAATATTTGAGAATCCAAAATCTTCTAAATTAATATCAAGAATAGCTCAATTTGTAACCAAAGAAAATGATATCATCCTTGACTTCTTTGCAGGTTCAGGCACGACGGCAGATGCAGTGATGCAATTGAATGCAGAAGATGGTGGAGAACGCAAGTTCATTTGTGTCCAATTACCCGAACGCACCGATGAGAAAAGCGAGGCGTACAAAGCTGGGTATGAAACCATTTCAGAAATCACCAAAGAGCGCATTCGTCGAGCAGGCGAAAAGATAAAAGCCGAGCTAAAAGAGGATTTATTCACAGACCAAGGCAAAACATTAGATATTGGTTTTAAGGCATTTAAGCTAGACAGCTCCAATATTCGGGCATGGGATAGCAACCCAGAAGCATTAGAAGAAAACCTGTTTACAGCGGAGAACAACATCAAAGAGAATAGAACGGAAGAAGACGTCTTGTATGAAATATTGCTCAAATACGGCTTAGATTTAACGATACCGTATGAGGAAAAAACATTGGAAGGGCAACGCGTATTTAATCTTGGTATGGGGGCCTTGTTCGTTTGTTTGGGTACTAAAATCACGACAGAGGTTGCTGAGGGTATCGGGCAATGGTATGAAGAACTCCAAGTAGAGCGAACCAAAGTTATCTTACGAGACAACGGTTTTACAGACGTAGCGAAAACCAATAGCATGAAAATCCTCGAAAGATACGGGATAAAAGAAGTAAGCACCATTTAACCTACCAAAGCACATGAAAATCAAATTTGATAGTAGTTTACCTTATCAACAAAATGCCATAGACGCTGTGGTGGATGTATTCAAGGGGCAAGAAATTTGCAACTCGAACTTCACGGTGTATTCGCCGGAGTATTTGGCAAAGAATGGTTTATTTGCCAACCAAGAGAGCACAAATTTTTTAGGATATGCCAATAAATTACAACTGACAGAAGGGCAATTGCTAGAGAATATTCAGAGGATACAGCTTCGAAATGGCTTGAAGCCCTCACTTCCCAAGGAAGTTGATCGGGGTGCGTTGGACTTGAGTATAGAGATGGAGACAGGCACGGGCAAGACGTATGTCTATTTAAAAACGATTATGGAGATGCACCGGAAATTCGGGTTCAATAAATTCATTCTTGTTGTGCCCACCATCCCGATCAAAGAGGGCGTTTACAAGAGTTTACAAATGACAGAAAGCCATTTCAAGGCACATTATGACAACCTAAATTACAGGTATTTTATCTATGACAGTTCCCGCTTGAACGAGATTCGGGAATTTGCAACCAGCGACCAGCTGCAAATCATGGTTATCAATATTCAGGCATTTGCTAAGGACATGGACGATGACTCCAGCAATACCAAAAGGTTATTATTGGACTACAACGACAAATTGGGGTATAAGCCCATTTCAATAATCCAGGATACACGTCCATTTGTTATTGTAGATGAGCCCCAGCGGGTTTTGAACACACCGTTGGGGATGAAATCGGTGAAGAACCTAAAGCCCCTCGCGATTATAAGGTACTCGGCAACCCATAAGACGACGGTCAATTTAATGTATAAATTAGATGCCGTTGATGCGTACGAAAACAAGTTGGTCAAACAAATTGAGATTGGCACTTCCGAAGTAATTGGGGCTGTATCAGCAGGAGCATACATACAACTACAGAGTGTATCAAACAAAAATGGGTTCAGGGCGAAACTAGAGCTCGATATCAAAGACAAAAAGGGAGTCGTGAAGCGCGCGAAAAAAGAAGTCAAGTCAGGCGATGATTTACTCCAAATAACGAGACTCGACCAATACGATAACTACATTGTCCGGGATATTTCTACTGAAACAGCGAACGAAAGCATAGATTTCACGAACGATGTGCGTGTTCGGTTGAATATGACGGTTGGCGGCATAGATGATTTAACGTTCAAACGCGCGCAAATAGCCAAAACCATTGAAGAGCACCTCACTAAAGAGCTTATTTTGAATCCCAAGGGAATCAAGGTACTTAGTTTATTTTTTATTGATCGAGTAAGCAATTACCGCGAATACGACGCTGACGGGAACGTGAGTAATGGTATTTATGCTAGAATCTTTGAAGAAGAATACAAGAAAATAATATCCAGACAAAAGTATCATACGCTTTTCAAAGGAATCAAGGATCTTTCGGAAGAGGTTTCACAGGTGCACAACGGGTATTTTTCGGTGGATAAAAAGAGGAAGGCGAGCAACCAGGATGACAAATTTGACTATTACAAAGACACGACGGGAAAGACCAAAAACGACGAGGACACGTATAATTTGATTATGAAAGACAAAGAAAAACTATTGAGTTTTGAGTCAAAACTGCGGTTTATCTTTTCGCATACGGCACTCCGAGAAGGTTGGGACAACCCGAATGTATTTCAGATTTGTACGTTAAAAGCAACAGGTGGGACAGAAATTTCCAGAAGGCAAGAAATAGGCAGAGGGTTGCGGTTGTGTGTCAATCAGGACGGAGAAAGGATTTACGGTTTTGAAACCAATACCTTGACAGTCATGGTGAATGAGTCGTACAAAGATTTTATCAAGAACTTCCAGAAAGAGATGGAAGAAGAGACGGGCATTCGGTTTGGTTTCCTTCAGACGTATAATTTCAATAATCTGACGGTAGAAATGCACGGAAATGAACCAGTATTCTTCGGGCAGGAAAAGTCTGAGGAATTGTTCGATTTCCTACTGATGAAGGGCTATGTGGACACACGAGGAAAGGTTCAAGAGTTGCTCAAACATGATTTAGAAAAAGGGGAAGTACAGTTACCAGAGGAACTCTCTCAAGAAGTGAAAAACCAAGTAATTAAGATTTTACGGAAACTTACGCGAGGGCTACCCTGTCAGAAGTATGAAAACAAGCAAAAAGTTCTGGTTCGAAAGCAAATCTTGTTAAGTCCAGAATTTGAGAGTCTTTGGAACCGCATCAAGTACAAGACGACGTATGCTGTACACTTTGATGAAAACAAGTTAGTAAAGACGTGTATACATTTAATCGACAATCAATTGAGCGTCAATCGGGGAAAGTTAATTTTCACCAAAAATAAGCTAGAGATAACCCAAGGAGGTATCACGAATGCAGAAGATGAAGTGACGGCATACGGGCAAATTGAACAAGATGTACACGTATTACCAGACATTGTCACCTATTTGCAAAATGAGACCAATTTGACGCGGAAATCCATTGTAAAAATTCTGTTGGGATGTTCAAAATTGAATTCGTTCAAGGTAAACCCACAAAAATTTATCGAAGCTTGCATTGAGATAATCAACGAGCAAATGCGCCTTTCGATAGTGGACGGCATCGTTTACAAGAAAATCGGAGAACACGACTATTATAGCCAAGAACAATTTGTTGATACTGAGCTAGTTGGGTATCTGAAGAACAATATGGTTGAGAGTAAAAAATCACCATTTGAGTACGTAGTACACGATAGCGATGTTGAATCAAAATTGGCAAAAGAATTTGAGCAAAATGAGAATGTTAAGGTTTATACTAAACTCCCTTCTTGGTTCAAAATAGATACACCGCTAGGTACATACAATCCAGACTGGGCGCTTTTGTATGAAAAAGACAATGAAGAGAAGCTGTATTTTGTTGTAGAAACCAAAGGAGAGAAAAGCTTGGATTTACTTCGCCCCATAGAAAAAGGTAAAATTGACTGTGGTAAGAAACATTTTGAAGAACTTTCTCGGGATCTAAATGCACAACAAATTGGACTTATTTTAGCAACCAAGTTAGAAGACATAACCGATGAGGTATCGAAAGTTTATTAAAATAAATCCATTTTAGGGCTGTTGAAACATGTATTATACACCAATTGGAATGCAAGTCAATTTTTAGTCGTTTACTCCTTCCAATTTGCGTATTGCCAACCAGAGGAGTCTCGTGTAAAGGCAGAGGAATTTACATTGGTGTGGGCATTCTTCTGATGGTTGTAGGTAAAGATGATGACCGCTTTCAGACGTTTCCAAATCCCTTGAAAACAACAGATTACACCTATCTGAAAATCAACAAAAAACGCTACTCAATAAAAAATTGAGTAGCGTTTTTGAGAAATAGTCAGCAGGAGAAATCCTTAATAACCTTCGTTTTGAACGAGCGATTTATTTGTATCCATTTCTCTTTGCGGAATAGGTAGGATAAGTCTTGGTGAGTTCCAAGCCAAACCACGAACACTGCTTCTTGTTCTTTTCAAGTCGTGCAATTGAACACCTTCAAAGGCAAGTTCCAATTTACGTTCTTTCAAGATTTGAGCAAGTGTAACATCTTGCAAGGGAGCAAGCCCAGCTCTTTGGCGGATTACGTTTACGTCCGCTGCTGGCGATGCGCCTACTGCAGTACCTAAACGGAAGTTTGCTTCCGCACGTGTTAGATACATTTCAGCTAAACGTACAACAGGTACGTGTCCGAATCTGTCCAAGTGTTTTTGAGAATACGTATTGTTATTTGCCCGGATAAAGAAAGCAGCGCGCGCGTCATCTTCTTCATACAAAGCCAAATGCGAAGGTAAAATACGGAAATCACCACGACCTGAAGTTCCAGGAATTGAACCTACCGTTACGCCGTAATACGTATTTAAACCGTTTGCACCGTCTTGTGCTGTGACAGTCATCGAGAAAATATATTCAGCTGGAGTAGCACCACCGCCACCAATAAATGTATAGAATAATTGGTCGTAAGAAGGCGCTAAACGATATGCATTCGACTGAATAACGCGGTTTGCTGCGTCACGTGCTGCGGCATAATTACCTTGTTGCAAATAGACACGAGACAGCATGGCTGCTGCCGCCGATTTTGTCGCATAATTACCGTTTGTCATTGGCAATGCTGCCTCTGCTTCTGTCAAGTCTTTGATGACTTGCGCATACACGTCTGCTACTGAATTTCTTGCCACGAAATCTTCGTCTTGTACGCTACGTGTCGGTTTCAAAACCAACGGAACACCTGGGTTTGCTGCATTATCGCCGTCACCCCATGTTTTACCATAAATACGTACCAAATCAAAATACAAAGCGCCACGAATGAACTTCGCCTCGCCTTCAATACGCGCTCTTTTTGACTCATCTACGACAGAAAGCGCAGAAAGTACGTTATTTGCGCGGTTAATTGCATTGTAAGAAAAGCGCCAAGTATTGCTTGCCGTTGCGTTAACAGTCGTCATTTGCTTGTCAAAAATCTCCAACAAGTTCTGGAAAGTACCTCCAAAACGCATGTCATTATTATCTCCAAGTAAGTCAGAGATATATTGGATAGCACCGCCGTACACGTCCACGCTCTGAATACCATCATAGCAACCGATAAGGGTCACTTCTACGTCACGAGAGGTAGAAAGCGCTGTTGTTTCATCAATACTCTGCGTGGGCGCCACATCAAGTTTACTTCCACAACCGGTAGCGATAAACAAGCCACCAGCAGCAAGAAGCGAATATATAAATCTATTTTTTTTCATGTTCGAGTCATTAAAATGTTCAACTTAAAAACCAATGTTTAGACCAACTAAGAATGTTCTTGGTTGTGGTGGCGTGTAGAAGTCATTACCAATCGCGAAGTTCGACGAGAATGAATCCGAGTTTACTTCTGGATCCCAAAGCGGGTATTTCGTAAATGTCGCCAAGTTCATACCTGAAACATACACGCGTAAACGCTCTAATTTAAGTCTTTCAATCATTTCTTTTGGAACTGTATAGCCCAAAGAAACAGTACGTAAACGGATAAATGAGCCATCCACGATATAGCGGCTAGATGCTTGGTTTCCGTTACCACGGTAGAAACGCGCTTCTGGAACATTCGTTTCTCTGTTTTCTGGTGTCCAAGCGTTCAATTGGTCTCTTGTTTGGTTATCTTCATAAATACCATTCGCAGAAGAATACTGACCTAGACCATAAATATTGATGTCGTTTCCGAAAACGCCATTCAAGAAAATACTCATGTCAAATCCTTTGTACGAGAAGTTATTCGTGATACCACCCACCAATTTCGGGTTCGGATTACCTACAACAACACGTTGAGCAGAGTTATACCCGTTGTTCGTTACAGTCGAGCGATCCAAAGTACCATCCGGGTTTTGTGTATTGCGGAAGAACAAAGCATCTCCATTATCTGGGTTTACACCCGCATATTCAACTGTATAGAAAACCCCAATTGGCTGCCCTTCCATAACACGGTTCATGTTACGGATACCGCCTTCAATGATTTGTCCTTGAATATCAATGACTTTGTTTTTGTTTGTCGCAAAGTTAAGTGACGTGTTCCACTTGAATTTACCCACTGTATTTTGGGTATTCAAAACGAACTCAAAACCTTTGTTTTCCAATGAACCAACGTTACGTACTTGTGTGAAGAAACCAGTCGTTGCAGGTACATTGACGTTAAGCAATAAGCCAGTTGTATTTTTTACGTAGTAGTCAATTTCACCATTGATTCTGTTTTTAAATAAACCAAAGTCAAGACCAAAGTCCAACTGTGCAGTTGTTTCCCAACGTAAATCAGGGTTTCCGATTTGAGATGGACGCTGACCAGCTACTCCCGCATAGCCTGCATCTCCAGAGAACAAGCCCAATTGTGGGAAGTTACCAATCTCTGCATTTCCGACTAGACCGTAGCTACCACGAAGTTTCAAGAAGCTAACATATTTGTTTTCTTTCAAGAAGTCTTCTTCTGTAATTACCCAACCCAATGAAGCAGCCGGGAAGAAACCATAGCGTGCGTTTGAACCAAAACGGGAAGAACCGTCCACACGACCACTCAATGAGAGTAAATATCTATCTGCAAATTTGTAGTTCGTACGAACGAAGTAAGACAAGAAACGGAAGTTTGTCTCTGAAGAACTACCCGCTGAAATCGTCGCAGCACTTGCAATACGTTGGTATGAATCTGACGGGAAAGCAAGACCTTCTGCAAAGTTGTCTTTCGTTTGCGACTCTTGGTATTGCATTCCAAGTGTTGTGCTTGTCGAATGACGACCAAATGATTTATCGTACGAGAAGAAGTTGTTTGTATTGTAATTGGTTACAAAACGACCGTAGTTCTGTCCAAGTCCGTTGGTTGCACGTGTTTGGTTACGAACCGTTTGACTTTGGAAATACGCTTCTTCATTTTGTGTGAATACGTCAACACCCAATTCAGAACGGAAACGCAAGCCTGGAGCTAAGTTAACTTGCGCATACGCATTGCTCAAATTTCTGAAAGACGTCGATGTAAAGCGACCGTAATTTACAGTAATCAACGGATTATAATAAAGGGGCAAGCTGACATCACCTGGAGGTGTTCCTGCTGGTAAACCTGTATTTGGGTCATTGAAAGGCGTCAATGGTGTCAAGGCAGCCATTTGAAGCGGGTTTGAAAACGCGTTATCATCTGGGAGACGACGGTTGAAAGTTCTCGCCAAACTCATGGTCAAACCAACCGATAACCATTTATTTGCTTGGTGGTCAATATTGACACGACCCGTCATTCTATTCAAATTATTACCAATGATGGTACCTACTTGGTCATAAAACTGACCTGAGATAAAGAATTTTGTCTTTTCATTTCCGCCATTCATCTGGAAATCAGCTTGTTGCAAAGAGCCTTGTTGGAACGCCTGCTCTTGCCAGTTGTAATCTCCTTGTTGTGGCGTACCAAATGTACCGTAGCTATAATAATCCAAGAAACCGCCAGGGCCTAAGATATACTGTGTCCAAGAATCTGGGTCATTTACATCTGTTCCTGACAATCTATCTCTGTAACCAGCGGCTTGTGTGTAGAACTTCACAAACTCGTCTGCGTTCATAAATTCAACGCGTCTCGTTGCATCACTCACCCCTGATTGGTAGTTGAATGAGACATTTGTTTTGCCTGCGCTACCTCTTTTTGTTGTGATTAGAACAACGCCATTGGCTGCTCTAGAACCGTAAATCGCACCCGCTGAGGCATCTTTCAAGATTTCGATTGACTCTATATCGTTCGGGTTCAAGTCCACTAATGGGTTAGTAGCTCCCCCGTAATTACTCTGGTCACCTGTTGTAACAGGCATACCATCAATTACATAAAGAGGCTCACTGCTTGCAGAAATCGATGAATTACCACGTACACGAACCGTCACGGCTTGGCCTAATTTACCCGACCCGCTGTTCACATACACACCTGCCGCTTTTCCTTGCAAAGCTGCATCCACGCTCGCAGTCGGCATGTTTTCGATGTCTTTTCCTTTCACTTGCGCGATGTTACCCGTTAATTCACGTTTGATTTGTGAACCAAAACCAGTTACAACGACTTCGCTCAACGTCTTCACATCAGACTCCAAAGCTACATTGATGGTAGATTGGTTGCCAACTGCTACACTCGTTGATTTAAAACCAACAAAACTGAATTCCAATGTAGCTGATGAACTAGCCGAAATGGAATAGTTTCCTTCTACGTCTGTTTGGGTTCCTTTTGAAGTTCCCTTAATGGAAACCGACACGCCTGGAATTCCAGAGCCATCATCTGCTGAAGTTACTCTCCCTTTTACAACAGCTTGCGCATACAAGCTCATCGTCGTTAAGGTGAACAACATGCTAAGAAGTAAATTCTTTCTCATGCAATAAATTGGTTTAGTTTCAAATTAATTCTTATAAAACAGATTTAAAGCCATAAAAGTTGAGTTTAAAAGATCTCCAACGCGATTTAGATAGCATGTGAGAGAGGTCATTTGATACTTTTAAAACAACTTTATTCCATATTTTGACTCTTAACATTTTATTTATCAAATAGTTACGTATGACATTTGCGAATACATTCATATCATAGGAAAACATATTTGAAAAATCAATAAATGGGCAAAAAGTAAAAATTTATAGACGAAAAATATATTTACGTATTTTTTTCAATCGAATTAATTTAACTATTTCAAGATTTTTTTGAATAGTTTCAAATTAAAATACTGATAAATAATTACTTGTAAATGTATCTATTTGTATTTAATTATGAAATTATCCTTCGAATATTTCGTCATTTTTGGAAATTCATTCCTACGTATGTACATTCGAATTCATTCAAACAAAGCCCACCTATGTTTTATCGGTTCAAGTCTTTTGTATTCTCCGTAGCATTATTGATTTCCTATTCTTCTGCACAAGGTCAAGTTACCGAAAAGCAATACCTACTTGGTCAATTTGACCCCACAGTTCACCCTGATTTTATCAAACCCGCCGATATATACACAAAGGGTTCTGCTCGAAATCAATGGATGCGAAAAGAAGCGTACGCCGCTTTTGTGAAAATGGCAAAAGAGGCGAAAAAACAAGGCATATCCCTTGTGATTATTTCTGCAACAAGACCTTTTGCCACACAAAAATCCATCTGGGAAAAAAAATGGAAAGAAAGAGAGGCGTTACCCGAACTAGAACGTGCGAAAAATATTCTACTGTTTTCATCTATGCCCGGAACCTCCAGACATCATTGGGGAAGTGATATTGACATCAATGAGTTATCAAATGCCTATTTTTCGCAAGGCAATGGATTAAAAGAATACGAATGGCTTAAAAAGAATGCCTCAAAGTACGGTTTTTGTCAAACTTACACCTCCAAAACAGACGGAAAACGGACGGGATATGAGGAAGAAAAATGGCATTGGTCCTATCTTCCATTAGCATCTCACTTCACGAAGCGTTATGAAAAAACAGTTCAATATGCTGATATAAATGGGTTTTTAGGTAGCGATTTAGCGACTGAACTTCAAGTCATTGAAAAATATGTAAAGGGTGTGGCTTGCCCATAAAAAATGCCTTGTAATCCATGAATTACAAGGCATATATAAATTATTTATCAGACTATTTATTGAAAAAAGTCTTTCATTTTATCAAAAATAGAGCGGCTAGAAGAGCCTGATTTGGGTTGGAAATTCGGAGAATCTCTTAGTTTTTCCAATATCGCTTTTTCTTCTGATGAGATAGATTTAGGCGTGTAAATACTCAAATGTACCAATTGATCGCCTACGTTGTATCCATTTAATTCTTTCAAACCTTTGCCTCTCAGGCGTAAAACTTCGCCACTTTGAGAGCCCGCTTTGATGGAAATACGTACTTTCCCGCTAACAGTCGGCACTTCCACTTCTTTACCTAGTACCGCATCTACGAAATTGAGTGGGAGATCATAAATGATATTATTTCCATCGCGTTTTAACTCCGGATGTTCTTCTTCTTCAACCGCGATGAGCAAGTCGCCGGCAACTCCACCTCTTGGCGGGACATTTCCTTTGCCCGACATAGACAGCTGCATTCCGTCGGCTACACCTGCAGGAATTTTGATTGGAATTACGTCTTCTACAAGCGAACGTCCTTCACCAAAACAGACTTCACAACGTTCTAGAACTACTTTTCCTTCGCCATTACACGTCGGACAAGTAGTGGTTGTAACCATCTGTCCGAGCATTGTTTGCTGTACTCTACGTACTTGCCCTTGGCCATTACATGTACCACAATTTTGAAGCGATGAACCACTTTTAGAGCCATTACCTTGGCATGAAGAACACGAAGTATAGCGTTTCACCTTTATTTTTCGCTCGGTGCCGTTTGCAATTTCTTCGAGGTTCAGTTTAAGTTTGATGCGTAAATCTGCTCCTTTCCGAACAGACCGACGTTGGCCACCTCCCGAACGACCGCCTCCGAAAAAGCTTCCAAACGGACTATCATCGCCAAAAATATCTCCAAAATTACTAAATATATCCTCCATGTTTGGTGCACCACCACCAAAACCACCTGCACCACCAACGCCTGCATGACCATATTGATCATAGCGTTGTTTTTTTTCTGGATTGGATAGCACATCGTATGCTTCAGCAACCTCTTTGAACTTTTCTTCCGCTTCTTTATCCCCTTGATTTTTATCTGGGTGATACTTGATTGCAAGCTTCCGATATGCTTTTTTTAACTCTTCGGGGGTTGCATTTCTGTCAACTCCAAGAAGTTCGTAGTAATCTTTTTTTGTTGCCATCTTGTCTTATTGTCCAACCACTACTTTGGCGTAGCGAATTACTTTTTCGTGTAAGAAATATCCTTTTTCTACTTCGTCTATGACGATACCTTTTTTGTCTTCGCCTAAGTTTAACTGGGTAATGCATTCATGCAGCTCCACATCAAACGGTTGTTCTTTTGACTCCATTGCTTTCAAACCCTTACTAGCCAATGTTTTATGCAATTTGTCATAAATCAAGGCTACTCCTTGCTTGAGCGCTTCCACGTCTTGCGTAGTTTCCATTGACTTTTGAGCCCGTTCAAAATCATCCAATACTGGTAACAAATCCTTGATTAAACCTTCGGATGCATTTTGAATCGTTTCAATTTTTTCTTTCGCTGTTCTACGTCTAAAGTTCTCAAAATCAGCGTATAAACGAATAAAACGAGACTTACTTTCCGCGAGCTCTTGCTTCAAAGCATCTAGTTCGCTCAGTGGCTCCGCCGTAGTTTCATCCTGCGTTTCCCCCTCTTCGGTTGGCTTTTCATTGACAACTTCGCCTTCTAACTCTGGCTGTATCTCTTCGTTATATTGTTCACTCATTACGGTAAAATCTTTTTGTTGATGGATTTTCAATAATCAAACCATTCTTACTTTCACTGACAATATGACAGATTTACACGACATCCATCCAATTTTCTGCCGTAGGTAATCGCATCTGCTTCGCCATTCCTGCAAGTAAACCTGTATGTATGCCATCCAAGATAACTTCTAAGGAATTCGAAAAGTCCAGGTGATAATCTTCTGGAAATGCCTTTATTTTCTTTAAGACGCTTTCCAGTTTTTTCAATAAATAGGGCATCAATTTATCCAATTTTCGTGAATACGTTTGAAAAACAGCGCCGTTTTCAACCAAGACACGCTCCAGAAGGAAAAGTGTTAATTCAATCTCGCCATATTTATCTTTCGTCACTTTCACATGCCGAGTAATTGCACCACTGCAAGCCCGCATATCCATCAAAAGCCAACCTATTGATGACACATGAACTGCTGTAATTGTACTTATAATCAAGTCCTTAACATCATTTCTCCGTCTTTCAATATCAGATTCATCTTCCAATAATTGAAACGTAAGCTGTTCGACCAGCAAATCATTTTTTGCAATCAATCGCAACAAAAGTTTATCTTTTTCTTTATCAGATAGTTCCAAAATCGCTTTTTGGAGTTCTTTCGCTAATTTCATCTAACTTTGTTTTTACTTGCTAAAAATATGATTTAAGTTACAAAATGGCATACATTGTTCGGTCTGACATTCAAGAAAACATACGAAAAAAAGCATATCAACTTGGTTTTCAATACATTGGTTTTTCGAAAGCTACTTTTTTAGAAAAAGAAGCACCTCGTCTTGAGCACTGGTTGAATCAAAATTACCATGGAAAAATGGCCTATATGGCTAATTATTTCGATTTACGACTTGACCCCAGTAAATTAGTTGACGGAGCAGAAACTGTTATCTCATTGCTTTTTAACTATTTCCCGGATGAAAAGTTAGAAGAAAGCGATGAAGACCTAAAAATCTCAAAATATGCATATGGAACGGACTATCATTTTGTCCTCAAAGATAGAATGAAGCAACTTTTGGATTTTATGCAGGAACAAATTGGGGAAATAAATGGGCGTGTTTTTGTGGACTCCGCACCGGTGATGGACAAAGCATGGGCAGAAAAAAGTGGCTTGGGTTGGATTGGTAAAAATGCCAATTTGATTACCAAACAATCGGGTAGTTTTTTCTTTATTGGAGAAATCATTTGCGATGTTTCCTTTCAAGATGACGGCCCAATTCGGGATTATTGCGGAACATGTACGCGTTGTATTGATGCTTGCCCAACAGATGCCATTGTAGAACCGTATGTCGTTGACGGCAGTAAATGTATTAGTTATTATACCATCGAATTGAAAGAAGCAATTCCGCAGGAAATGGCTGGAAAATTCAAAAACTGGGTATTTGGATGTGATATTTGCCAAGATGTTTGTCCGTGGAATCGATTTTCTAAACCTCATACAGTTCCAGAATTTGCCTTATCCGATGAAAAAAAAGCGCATCAGAAGAAGCAGTGGGCAGAGATTACGCAAGAAGTTTTTCCAAAAGTTTTCAAAAACTCACCCATAAAGCGCACCAAATGGGAAGGGTTTGTACGGAACTTGGCATTCGTAACTACATAATTACATCAAACATGTGGCAATATAACACTGAAAGTACTTCCTTTTCCTAACTCACTTTTGACAGTCAGTCGCCCTCCATGAATCTGAATAATCCGCTTACAGATGGATAAACCGATGCCATGTCCTTTGAAAACTGAGGCGTTTTGAGAGCGATAAAACGGCTCAAATATCTTACTTAGTTCACCTTTCGGAATACCTATACCCTCATCATAAATAGAAATAATACAATTTTTCTTATTGAAAATAATGCGTATGTCCGCGCTTTTACTTTCGGAGTACTTGCACGCATTCTCAATTAAATTTACAAAAACTGTTTTTAAAAGTGCCGCATTTCCATGAACTGTCACTTGATTATCGTCTTCAGGGATCGCATCAAAATCAATTTGAACAGCATAATCTGGATACGAATAATTGATTTCCTCCTGAGTTTCAAATAAAATCGCATCAATCCGAACAGGATTCATGAGAACTTCTGAGTCAGATTTTTCTGACTTTGCCAACTGCAACAATCCATTGATTAATTTTATAATTTGCTGATTATCAACCAATAAAGATTTTAATATATCTTTATAGTCCTCTGTTGTACGGTCTTTTTCTAGTGCAATTTGAATTTCTGACTTGATGGCAGCAAGAGGAGTTCTGAGTTCATGTGATGCATTGGAAACAAAACTTTTCTGTAACTCAAACGAGTTTTCTAGTCGGGCAAGCATCTGGTTAAAATTAATAGCAAGACGGGCTAACTCGTCTTTTTGATTCCCTGTATTTAACTTCGTTTTTAGATTATAAGCAGTAATCTTTGAAATTTCATTATTCATGGCTGCAATAGGTTTCAAAGAATGGCTTGCGAAGATAAAACCAAACAATACAGTGATGATAATCGTAGAAAAAAGGCCAATAATTAAAGTTTCCTTGATATTGTTAAGTTTGTCTTTTCCATATTTATCTGTTGCTTGGGCCAAAATAACAAAAGAACGGCCTTCGTCATCTGTATAAATAGAACCCACTACTTGTTTGTCTTTGTAAGAAGTTTCTAAATATTTTTCTGTCCGGATGCGGTTGATTAACTCAGGATTGTAGTAGAACGTATCGGCTTCGTAATTGGAGTAAGCCACGAGATTTTCATCATTGAATACAAGAACTTGAACACCATACAATGTATCTAGCGTATTTCTGTCAATGATTTTTAGTAATTTTTTATCGATTTCTTTCTCTTTGATGAGCAAACGAGCTGTGGTAGCCGCTCTATCCTTCAAGCTATTAAAAAACTCTTGTTGTCTGTAATTTTCTGATAAATAATAAATGACCAGACAGAAAACAGTCAAGATAGTTGCCACCGTAAAAGTGAACTGGAGTGCGATTTTAGTTCCTATTTTCATTCTTCTTTCAAGAAATAACCCATGCCAGTTTTTGTATGTATGAGTTTCGTAGAAAAATCTTTATCGATTTTTTTTCTAAGAAAGTTAATATAAACTTCAATGATATTAAGACTTTTTTCTGGATTTTGATCCCAAACTTTTTCAGCAATTTCACCTTTTGAAATCACTCTTCCCTTATTTTTGATTAGATACTCAAGCAACAGAAATTCTTTGGGTGTCAGTTCAATATGATGCCCATCTCTAGTTACCACTTTTGATTCAAGATTTATAGTCAATCCATTAATAGAAATTGATTGGCTAGTTTCCTGAGAAATACCACTTTTACGTTTTAGTAATACCTGTACTCGTGCCAATAACTCTCTAAAATCAAACGGTTTGACAATGTAATCATCAGCTCCTTTATCAAAACCAAGAATTTTATCTTCTGTTTCACCGAGGGCAGTCAGCATGATAATTGGAATTTCCGTATTTTTTTCTCGTACCTTTTGACAGACCTCATACCCATTCATAACGGGCATATTCAAATCTAAAATAATGAGATCAAATTGACCGGAAAGTGCAAAACGAAGACCAATTTGTCCATCATAGGCAATTTCTGATGAAAACCCTTTTTCTTCTAAGCCCTTTTGAATATTTTGTGCAATGCGTTGATCGTCTTCGACAATTAAAATTTTCATTCCGAGATTCGTTTAGAGAAAAATACATTTTGGAAAATCCAACTCAAACCTAAAACTAAGCCACAGCCTATCGGATTGAGCCATAAGAAGGCAACTAAATCTAGATACCAAATGGCAATAATCAAAATTTGGGAAACGATAGCACCATAAAATACGGCATCTCCTTTGATATTTTTGGCATAGAAAGCTGTCAGAAAAATACCTAGAATCACACCGTAAAACCATGAACCTAGGATATTGACCAGCTCAATCATGCTGTTTCCGAGATGGTGAGCAAATTGGGCAACAAAAATACAAAAAATACCCCAGAGAACCGTGGCAGTCTTGGAGGCTTTTAGCTCCTCCAAATCGGTTAGTTTCCCTTTGGCTTTCTTATAAACATCTAAAACTGAACTTGCAGCAAGTGAATTGTAAGCAGAAGCAACCGAGGCCATAGAGGCTGAAAAAATGACAGCAATCAAAACACCAATTAACCCTTTTGGAAGGTAATCTAGGATGAATCGAAGAAAAATATAATTCACATCGTTCGTATCGCTTGTTGGACTTACCCTCTTAGCCAACTTGGCTACCTCTTCTTTGATGGAAGCCGCTTGGGCTGATAGCTCGTCAAGACCACGCTGAATTACAGATATCTTGGGCGCATCGTTTGTTTGTGACGCAGCATGTAAAGCATACATTTTTTCTTTTTTCTCTGCATAAATCGAATTATGTTTGGCTTTTAATGCTTCATACTCTTGTTTGTACACTGAATTCTCGACGGTTGTTCCAATGGTTTCATTGAAAAATACGGGCGGTGTATTGAATTGATAATAGACAAATACCAAAATACCGAGCAAAAGAATAGAAAACTGCATCGGGATTTTAAGCAATCCATTCATCATCAAACCGAGCCGACTTTCACGAATTGAGCTACCTGTAATGTATCTACCAACCTGAGACTGGTCTGTACCGAAATAAGATAATTGCAAGAAAAAACCTCCTAATAGTCCCGACCAGACATTGTATCTTTCTTGTGGGTTAAACGAAAAGTCAACAACTTCCATTTTGTCTGCATGACCTGCTAAAACCAGTGAATCAATAAATCCGATTTCTGGAGGAAGTAATTTGACAATCATGTAACCTGTAAAAACCAAACTGGACGTCACAATGAGCATTTGTTGCAAATGTGAATACGAAATCGCTTTTGTTCCCCCAATAGTTGCATACGTAAGTACAATACTTCCCATAAAAATATTGGTGTAGAGAATATCCCAACCGAAAATAGTGGAAAGAATGATGGAAGGCGCCGCGTTGAAGTAAAAAAAGTAGGGAGGTAAAAATGCGTACACGTACACCAAATCGCTCTTCTAAAAATTCGTACGCGGTAAAAACCTTCAAGCGTTGGAAAATAGGAATGAACGTAATACTCAGAACAATCATGGCTAGAGGCAAACCAAAATAAAACTGTACGAACCCCATTCCACTTGTAAATGCTTGCCCAGGTGCCGACAAAAAAGTAATAGAGCTTGCTTGTGTAGCCATCACGGAAAAACCAACGTGATACCACGGAAGCGACTTATTACCAAGTAGATAGCCATCTATATCTTTGTCATTTCTATTTTTATACAAACCATACAAGAGAATAAAAGCAAGCGTAATTGCCATGACTACCCAATCCAATGTACTCATGAGAATAGTTGGGTTAGGTAACTAAAAAGTATAATTTGTAGAATTAGAACGAGTGATAAAGCTATATACCATTTCATCCAGTACTTGTTTTCTTCTTTTTGGGTCATTATTTTAAGGTGTTTGGGTCGTTATTTTTTGCCTTGCTTGTACGTCATCAAGTAGTGGACTCGTCGAATTATAGGTAATAAAATCTTGAATTGCTTGCTTGTATAAAGTCAAATTTCCGCTTTTAGCGAGCAATAAAATACGTAAATAAGCTAATTTATCCTGCATTCGTGTGCCTACATATTTGTAATAATCTAGCTCCATTTGTTGCAATGCTTTCTCATTTTCCCCTTTCTCAAACAAAACATACATTTGTTGATAAGCATGTATTGCCTCCTCTTCAGATCCTAGACCTACTCCTTTCGAATCCATTGCTGCCTGTCTGGCAAAAATAGATTCCGGATATTTTGAAATCAAAAGCTGTTGGTATTTTTGCTTTTCGTTTGTCAATAAACTTAAAAAATAGAGTACCTCTGCTTCGTGAACAGACTCTGGGAAGAGTGCCAGATGTTCCTCAAAAGTTTGCTTTGCTAGGCCAAGTTCATTGAATTGGAAGCGGTAAATTTTACCCAATTGATAATATGCTTCTTCTTGTTTTTGCTTACTCGCCGCCAACTGTTCAGGTGTTTTGGGCAAAATTTTCTCCAATTCTTGGCGTCTGCCCGCATACAACGCCATTATTTCAGTTTCTTTTTCACTTCTTTGTTGCGAGGGCAGTGGCAAATTGCGCACAAAAGTGGAGGTAGATAACGTGTCTTTTTTTAACTGGAAGCTAATTCCACCCATATCTTTGTCTTTTCTCCGCCAATTATCCTCCAATACGCGAGATCCCCAAATACCCAAAAATGCTACTTTGTCTTTCGCCATCTGAATGGGATCAACCAAAGCAAAGCGCACACTATTCATAGGTAAATTTCCAGCGGATGAAGTTGTTTTTCTAGCTTCTTTTTCTTTCAACTCGGTTTCAATCATTTGCCGGACAATTTCATCCACCTGCTCCACAGGATACGTAGCTAGGCGCTGCAAACTGTCTTCTTTTTCAATGATCGTAATGAAACGAACGGCATCTTCGAGCGATTTTGACTTAGAAAGCAAAGTTGCATACGAAGGATTTTGGGGCGAAAGTATCACTAAGGCACTATCATAATATTTTTTTGCCTGCGGATAATCTTGCCATTCATCAAATAATAAATCGGCAATGGCCAAGTAGGAATTCCCTTTTTGATTTAAGTCTGAGACTGAAGAAGCGACTGATTTTTTATAATACGCCAAGGCTTTCATCCAATCCTCCTCATTTTCTGCTAATTCGCCTAATTTATAATACACTTGGTCTTTCACCGTCTCATTTCGTCGGTCTGTAACCAATTTTTCAATATTTTTTTGGATGGATTTATCTCTATTTTTACTATAAATCATTGCGTTTACATTTGCTTGAAAACGCATCGCGTATGGAACAGGCATTTTAGCAATTTCTGCAAAACGAGCATAAGCCAAATCTGTCCGACCAAGTAATTCATACATTTGTCCAGAAATATACAAAAGTCTTCCTTTTCTGAAAGATCGTGCTAGCGAAGGCAAAACTTCATCTAATAAAGCCGCAGATACCGCGATTTGTCCTTGCTTTTGTTGAAAGTATGCCTCAGTAAGTAGAAAGTTAGGAATATTTTCTTTAGTTAAACTACTCTTTTTAAGAATTTCGGATACTTGTCGTGCCGTATTCAAGTCATTTGCCTCAATATATGCACGAAATAATCCGGTCAATGCTTTTTGTTGAATATTTGCATCGTTTGTCAGACCGTTCACGTATTTATATACATCAATTGCTTCAGAATACAAGCCTTTTTGAAGTCTAGCATCTGCTAATAAAAGATAAGATGGATAAAGGAAACGGGTATTTGAATGTCTTTCAGCGACCAATGAAGTCATTTTAATCGCTACATCGTAATGATTTTTAACGGCACTTGTTGTCAGGGAGTCAGCGGGGAAGAAAATAGGCAATAGTTTGGAGTAATCTTCAATAAGCGTATCTTCGAGGACTTGCTGTGCAAAATCCATGTTTTGTTTTGCCAATAAATACGCATTGTATTTGGCATTCAAGCCATGCCAAGCCTTACTTGTGGGACTATTACTAAACTGAGAACAACTACTTAGTCCAAGAAAAATCAAAAACCATACATAGGTAAATCGAGACATATTCTATTATTTATACATGCTTGAGAAGGAAGGAATTGCCGCTTGACCATATCGATAACCTAACTCAAAAATTTCTTTCGCTTTTGTTAAACTTAGCCCATCATACTGAATAATCTCCGTTGGTTCAATCGCTACATCGCATTGTAGCAATTTGTCATTGGATTGCTTGCTTACGGCTAAATAAAAACTTTTCATTAAAATATCTTTTGCTGAAGCCAATGGTAACTCACTACCCACGGGCGTCACGTTAATTCCTATCAAAAAGTCGCATTTCCCTTGCAGCGGTTCGATGGGAAAATTATTCAAAACACCCCCATCAATGTACGTTTTATTTGCCATTTTAACGGGTTCAAAGATACCAGGAAGGCAACAGGAGGCTAAAATGGGTGTTATTAATTCACCCGATGAGAAATAGTCTGCTTTTCCATCTGATAAATTCGTCGCACAAACGGTTAATGGAATTTGTAGTTTTTCAAATTGATTGTGCGGGATGTATTCGTGCAAGAGTTCATTTACCTTCGAAAACGAGAAAAGCCCAAAGCGGTTAAACGCCAACTTCAAATAATTTCGGATTCCCTTTGCAAGAATGAGGTCAAAGATATAATCTGGACTATAACCAGCTGATAACAAGCCACCTACTAGTGCCCCCGCGCTGGTTCCAGAGATACAGTCAGGATGTATCCCCTCCTCTGCCAAGGCTTTGATTGCACCCAAATGGGCAAAACCACGTGCGCCACCTCCTGAAAGTACAAATCCTATTTTCATTTTTTCTGAAATAATTTTATGAAGTCGTGTTCATTTTTAACGCTTACACCCCAAAAAAGTGTCTAAAGTCACCCAAATCTTTCGCTCGATACCCTTTTTCAGTTCGTTGAATCGTCGCCATGTCATATAAAGGATCGTGATCAAAACAGATAATTATTTCTTCATCCGTAATTCTTTGAAGCAATGCTTCTTTTTCGAGCATCGTCTGAACAGGGCGAATGTCGTATCCCATCACATACGGAATGTGGATATGCGCATGAGAAGGAATGGTATCTGCAATGAATAAAATAGATTTTTCTTGGTAAGTTAAAAGAGGCATAATCATTTTTTCTGTATGCCCATCTGCCAAAAGATAACTTATTTGTTCTCCCCACGGATTTTCAACTTTATCCACGAAAAAGAGCTGTTCTGCTTGCGCAATGGGTTGAATGTTTTCCGTTAAAAAAGTGGCTTTTTCCCGTGCATTAGGTTGAATAGCTGAAGCGTAGTGTGCGCTATGTGTCCAGTATTTTGCATTGGGACACACTAATTCGAAGGTAGTTTTATCAGCTGACCACCGTACAGCTCCACCGCAATGGTCAAAGTGAAGATGAGAAAGGATGACATCTGTGACTTCATTGGGCGAATAACCCGCTTGCTGGATTGCGTCTCTGAGTGGGATCGTCATGGAACGTTGGTAAAAATTCAACCATTTTTCCGGTTGCTTATCGCCCATTCCTGTATCAATTAAAATGAGGCGATCGCCTGTGTTAACAAGCAAGCAGCGCATTTGCCAGTTACAGAGATTATTTTCATCTGCGGGGATTTGTTTTTGCCAGATTGTCTTGGGCACAACTCCAAACATCGCCCCTCCATCTAACTTAAAGTAACCCGTTTGTAGAACATGAATTTGCATTGTTTTTGGCTTGATTGATGAATTTACGTTTCATTGTTAATGAATAGATAACCTTTTGTACGGGGTGAAAGCCTAAAAAAACACGATTTTTGCACCATGATTTGATAGTTACATCATCTCGGTTTAGTTTAGGTTATGTTCAAACCTCCACATACCTTTGGCATGTGGAGGTTTTCTTTTGACTTATACCAAACCTGGCACTTGTACGTCTTCAGCGGTTTCGGCCTCATAATTTACGCCATCCCACTCAAAACCGAATAATTGATAAAAATCTGAACGATAACCTGCTAAATCGCCAAGAATTGGTAGATTTTCTGTAGTTGCCTGTTCCCAGAGCATCGCAACTTCAGCTTGCACATCTTCTCTCATTTCCCAGTCATCGATACGTACTCTTCCTTGTTCATCAGTTGGAATTTCACCTCCTGTATAAAGTCTATCAGCGAATAAACGTTGAATTTGTTCGATACAACCTTCATGTAATCCTTTCTCTTTCATTACTTTGTAAAGCAAAGAGATGTAAAGAGGAATGACAGGAATAGCAGAACTAGCTTGCGTTACCAATGCTTTGTTTACAGAAACCACTGCTTTTCCGTTTAAAGATGCCAACTGGGTAGTGATGGTTTCAGCGGTAGCCTCCAAGTGGTCTTTTGCCCGGCCAATGGTACCTTTTCTGTAAACGGGTTCTGTCAATGCAGGCCCGATATACGAATATGCAACCGTTTTTACACCTTCAGCCAAAACACCGGCAGCTTGCAAGTCTTGCATCCAAAACTGCCAATCTTCACCTCCCATGACTGTCACGGTATTGTCAATATCTTCTTGATTACATGGTTCGATGGTTACTTGAGTTACATTTCCTGTATGGAAATCTACCGTTTTATTGCTAAAAACTTGACCAATTGGTTTCAGAACAGAGTTATGCGTCACACCCGTTTTAGGATGAACCCTTCTGGGTGATGCCACACTGTATATCACTAAATCAATTTTACCTAAATCTGCTTTGATTAATTCAATGGTTTTCTGTTTGATTTCATCCGAGAAGGCATCTCCATTGATACTTTTGGCATATAAACCTGCCTCGTGTGCTTTTTTCTCAAAGGCAGCAGAATTATACCAACCAGCAGAACCTGTTTTACCTGGAGAAGAAGGTTTTTCGAAGTAAACACCAATTGTTGCTGCTCCTGAACCAAAAGCACTTGTAATGCGTGAAGCCAAGCCAAATCCAGTTGAGGCTCCTATGACTAAAACATTTTTAGGCCCATCGATTGACCCTTTTTCTTTGACATAATCAATTTGCTTCTGGACATGCGCCGCGCAACCATCTGGATGTGCTGTTAAACAGATAAAACCGCGTACTCGAGGAGAAATAATCATACTTTTTTATGAATTAGTAAATAATGAATACAAACATCTATGCACCTCCACAAGCAGTAAACAACTGATTAATGGAGTTTTGGTAGATTTTTGAAATACAAAGTAAGGAAAGATTTTTGTTCCGTTGACGGATTGACTCAAAATCTTGTAAGCTCTTCCTAAAATTTTGGATTTTAACTACTTTCTATTTGTATAAATACAAGACCATTTATAAAAAAAATTAGGAAGTTCTACATACTTTTTAATAAAATTGTATTTTAATCTAACCTAGTAGAATTTATGAAAATGAATCCCAAAAGGAAAACAAAGGCTTTCGTACAAGCCAAGTTTGGGGTGTTTACACTCCTACTCCTGTTTTCAGCACAAATTTTTGCCCAACAAAGCTATGTAATAAGCGGAAAAGTAACCGATGCCTCTGGTGCTATTCCTGGTGTAACCGTTTCTTTGCAAGGTACAACCTCTGCCACCTCTACAGATGCTGATGGCCAATATTCGTTGCGTATCAATAGCAAGCCAGGTGCGTATACACTCGTTGCCTCCGCCATCAGTTACAGCACACAAACTAAAAAAATCGACTTAGCAAATGCCTCAACCCTCACAGTAAACTTCGAATTGAAGAATGACGTCATGAGTTTAGACGAAGTAATTGTGGTGGGATCAACCGTAAAGGAATCTAGAAGACAACTTGGAAATGCTATTTCTTCCGTAAAAGCAGAACAAATTAGTAATGCCGGGACGCCCAATTTAGTTTCTTCACTTCAGGGGAAAGTACCAGGTGCGCAAATAACACAAAACTCAGGTGACCCTTCAGGTGGTGTAACCATTCGTTTGCGTGGTGTAAAATCTTTGCAAGGGAGTTCAGACCCTCTGTATGTTATTGATGGAGTTATTGCAAGTAATAATTCCGTAAACGTGTCACAAACAGCACTTGCCAATCAAATTGGTTCGGCAGTTGTTGGGACAAACCGCTTAGCAGACTTGAATCCGGCAGATATTGAAAGTATCAATATCATCAATGGTGCGGCGGCGGCGGCTCAATATGGTTCACGTGCTGCCAACGGGGTGGTCATTGTTACCACTAAAAAAGGTAAATCAGGTGCACCTAGAATTAATTTCACTTCGAGTGCAACTACCTCTGAACTACGTAAAAAAATGCCATTTAGTACGTATGGCAAGCAATTCGGTTTTCCAGGATTACGTCTCCACACCATTTTTGGCGTTTCCCCAGCAGCCATTGCAGCAAATCCTGGAACTACCGTTGTTGGTATTGTTCGGGATGGAGTAACAACCAATTTAGCAAGCAATCTTGTGGACGTGACGCGCTACGATTACCAAGACCAAATTTTCCGTCAAGCGTTTGGTACAGACAATAACGTTTCCATCAGTGGTGGTTCAGACAATACTCAATATTTTGTTTCTGCCAATTATTCAAACAACGAAGGGATTATCGTGGGTACGAATTTCCGTAGATATGGGCTTCGTGCGCGTGTTGACCAACGTTTAGCAAGTTGGGCAAAATTATCTGCTGGTGTAAGCTATACAAACAGTTTTGCTAATGAAAAAGCAAACGGAAACGTATTCTACTCGCCTATCAACTCCATTAATATTACGAATAACATCTGGGATATTACCCAAAGAGATGCCGCTGGACAATTATTGGCCGTAGAACCTACCCGTGTAAACCCGTTAAGTACTATTGAAGATATGGTCTTTACACAACAAGTGAACAGAACAATCAACGATGTACAATTAAACCTAACGCCACTCAAAGGATTGACTATCGACTGGCTCATGGGGGTTGATGCGTATGCGCAAGTTGGTAGCAATCTAATCAAACCGTATCCGTACCAATCTGTTGCGAATTTACCTGCGGAGCGTTTCCCACAAGGTTTTGCTTCTAGTACCACAAATACATCCATCTTCTACAACACAGATTTAAACATTGGGTACGAAAGACAGCTATCTAGTAAATTAAAAATGAATTTATTAGCTGGATATAGTTACCAATACGGTCGTTCTGACTTCACAAGAGCGAGTGGAGAGCGTTTAGCTCCATTCATTGAAACCCTCAACGGAGGTGCTGTCATTACAGCCGGTTATGGGTTAGATCAATATGATTTGAGCGGTGTATTTGGTCAGACGACTTTTGGATACAATAATTTGGCTTTCCTTACAGCTGCCGTAAGACAAGATAAATCGTCGAAATTTTCACCTTCAGAAACCAACCAAATTTATCCAAAAGTATCTGGAAGTTTTGTACCTTCTGACTTAGCTGGCTGGAAAGATGGTGCATTGGCGGACGTTTTCAATTCATTTAAAGTGAGAGGTTCATGGGGTCAAGCTGGAAATTTAACTGGAATTGGCTCATATGACCGTTTTTGGCAGTTTAATCCCGTTAATTATTTAGGAAGAAATACCATTGTTCCAAGCAGCCAATTGGCAAACCCTCGTGTTCGCCCAGAACGCATGACAGAAATGGAGTTCGGATTTGATGCTTCCTTTGTAAATGACCGTGTTAATCTTGTATTTACTGCTTACAATCAACGTATTAAGGATTTGGTTGTGAATGCCGTATCTGCTCCAACAACTGGAGGAACGTCAATCGTCAACAATACGGGAGAAATGACAAACAAAGGGATTGAATTAGGCTTGAACCTAACGCCTATCAAAACCAAAGACTTTACTTGGGACGCTACGGTTATATTTAACAGAAATAGAAGTTTAATTGAAAAACTGGGAACAGCCACAATTGGCATAAATAACGTTGCAGGTGCTCCCATTTTCTTGATTGAAGGACAAGCACCTTCTGTATTTTTTGCTGTTCCTTATGCAAGAAATGAAAATGGAGAGTTGATCCTAACTCCACAAGGATTCCCACAAAGAGAGAGAGGTATCCAGAATGGAGCCACGTTTACCCCTCAAAGAAATGCAGAAGGACAACCAACGGGTACAAACGTACAAGGAATCATCGGAAATCCGAACCCACTCTGGACAGGTTCTTTCTCTAGTTCATTCCAATACAAAAAATTAAATGTTCGTTTCTTACTAGATGCAGTTCAAGGTAATCAAGTGTTTAATGCAGACTTTAGAACACGTCAAGGTGTTGGAGTTGGTGAAATCGCTGAGCAAGAATTGAAAGGCGAACTTCCACGTGGTTACATCTTTGCCAATTATTTAATTGAAGAATGGCGTATTGATGATGGCTCTTTCGTAAAATTGAGAGAAGCTGCCATTTCTTATCCATTACCTAAAGTAAAAGGAATAGCTAACTGGTCACTTTCTCTCATCGGTCGAAACTTAATTTCTTGGGATAATTACAGAGGATATGACCCTGAAACCAATGCAGGTGGAAATAGTGACTTATTCAGAGGTGTTGACTTCGGAAACGTTCCGATTCCAAGATCGTATCAACTACAACTCTCCATCTCGCTTTAATTTCAACTTCAATTTGATTACTCTATATGAAAAAATATATTCTATCAGCCGGACTAATAGCTACCTTACTTAGCTCATGCACCGGCGAATATCTTAATCCGGGCACAGCAAGTGAACAACAAGTTGTTGCTAGTCAAAGCGGTCTTATCGCCCTAGTAAATGGTCTTCAGCAAAAGTTTACTACAACGCGTGCTGGTGTTCTTTACACTGCTATTAATGCCGATGGCCTAACAACCAAGCAATTAACTGTCTTAAACGCTGGAAACACAGACGAGGTTTTGCTTGAATCCGGTGGTTCGTCATTAATTAACAACAACGGAATACTAACAAATCTTTGGAACCAAGCACATTTGACAAAATCAAATGCTGATTTAATCATTGCCAATGCCAATAATGCACCTGACCCGGCTGTACGTTCTGGTATTTTAGCCTATGCACATTTATTTCGTGCCTTATCTTTGGGAACTTTGGCGACTTTTTGGGAACAAGTACCTGTTGCTGTAGGAAGTAACGCGGCATTCAGCCCGAGAACGGTTGCCCTGCAAGAGGCGGTTAGTTCATTAGAAACGGCAGCATCTGCCCTGGCACAAAATCCTCCGTCGGCTGCTTTTACATCTCAAGTCGTTCCAGGCATTGTTATCGCCCCAACCATCCAAGCATTGTTGGCACGTTACCAACTCATGTTGGGTAATTTTGATGCAGCTATCGCAGCAGCTGACAAAGTACCTAGCTCTGCAAAAAGTGGTTTTAATTTTGATGATGTCAGTCCAAACCCCATTTTCTTCAGCTCCTTTGGAAATAGAAACGTGACTGAACCAACAGCAAACTTTGGTTTACCATCAGCACTCGCACCTTCAAGCACTGATGGAAGAAGAGGCTTCTACTACTCAACTGGTGGTAGCTTGAATCTAGGAAGAGCAGGTTTTTACACATCAAATACATCCGCTGTACCTGTTTACTTACCAGGAGAGATGAACCTAATTAAGGCAGAAGCACATGCTCGTAAAGGAAATCTATCGCAAGCAATTACAGAACTTAACACGGTTTTAACTAAAAAATCAGATGTTTGGGGAGTTCAAGCAGGGGAAGAAGCCTACAGTGGAGAAAATTCAGCGACTGCGGTATTAGCTGAAATTTACCGCCAAAGAGGTATCGAATTATTCTTATCGGGTATGCGAATCGAAGATAGTAGACGTTTTGGAAGGCCGACATCAGAAAGAAGCCGGAATTGGTATCCTTACCCACTTTCTGAGAGAAATAATAATACAAGCACACCAAGCGACCCAACTAACTAATTATCAATTAGTTATATATAAAAAATAGGTTCAGTACAAATTGTATTGAACCTATTTTAGTTTAAACTTTTTACCAGGGAGTACATTGACATACCCTTGAAATTCCAATTGCAGTAAAATACCAGCAATCTTGTTATGCGGAATTCCTACCTCCCAACTCAATTTATCAATATGTACTGAATCGTATTTTGCTAATTGTCGAATGACAGCGGCCTCATCTTCACTGAACGTGCTGAAGTCCAATGGATGTTGCTGACCCGCCTCTTTTGCGATTTTAGAGCCGTCCCATTGGAGCAAATCCACCAAGTCCTCAACACAGGTGTAAATTTGCGCTTTATTTTTTTTAATTAATCCGTGCGGGCCTTCTGCCATCTTATTTGTCACCAATCCCGGTACAGCAAATACTTCTTTGTGGTAATTATTCGCAAACTCAACCGTCACCATTCCTCCACCTCTTTGGGCTGATTCGACCAAAATACAGACGTCGCTCAAGCCCGCTATGATTCTGTTTCTCGCCAAAAACAGAGATGCAATGGGTTTCATACCCAACGGACTTTCTGAAACCAAACCTCCATTTTCAAGCATTTTTTCAGCCATTTTTTTATGCACTGCGGGATAGATTGTATCCAATCCATTGGCTAAAACAGCAATTGTTGGTAACTGACAATCCAAAGCAGTTTGGTGCGCTACAAAATCAATTCCAAGAGCTAACCACTGACAATTGTAGGCTGCAAAGGTTGTAGTTCTCGAACAATTCGTTGGG
>CAYNRA010000035.1:16363-28571 GCA_964399465.1 uncultured Cytophagales bacterium | reverse complement strand
ATAATGCCATCGGATTTTGTGTCATAACGCCCAAATGGTTTCTATGGCGGACTGCTACAAAATAGTCTCCTGCACTGATTCCTGGAATTGCGACGGTTGTTACGCCGTCTGTTTCGACAATATCACCATCTCTTTGTAGTAATGCTGCTTTTCGTGCAACAAGCACAGAAGGATTTGCCCGGTCACGTAATTCAACGACAACCCAATCTACAATCGCATTAGCACCTGTTACAGTTAAAACGGTAGGTGTTACTGTCTCGTTACCCATATAATTGATGTCCGAATAAGCAGGTAAACTGTATGGCTGCGTCAGTGGAATACGGTTTGCTACGCGCAAATCATCTGTCATAAGTCCTGTAGCTACATTGTATGCACCATATAAAAATACACGTGCATTCACTCGAACTACCTGGTCCCCTACCACAGTTGTTACGGTATTTGACGACCTAGCATTGGCAAAGTTGACGGCAACGGGGTCGTTTCCACCAAATACCGAAGCCGTATTTGTATATGTTTTCGATACGAATGAATTGACAGTCAGGGTTATCGTGGATGTTCCGTTTACAGCAATCGGAGTGGTTGTCGTACAAGTCACCACTTGACCTGAACCGAAGCAACTCCAACCCGAAGTACTCGAAGAAGTAATAAAATTCAAATCTTCTGTTAATACATCTGTTACAGTAATAATGCCTGAGGTTGCCGCACCACCTACATTGGTTACTTGCAGCGTATAGTCAAAATTCAACCCTACGTTTGCCGATGTGGGTGCTAATTTTTGAATTGTCAACGATGGAGCAGCTAAAATACTAGCTGTCACTTGCGCTGTTGAGCAATTAGTTGGGTCTGTTAGTGAACAAATCTGATACGTAAATGTATCGGTGCCTGTTGCATTGGCATTCGGTCTATACGTGATTGTGCCATCCGCATTTACCACAACTGTTCCTTGCGTTGGCTGAACTGTAATGGTTGGCCCATTCACATCCGTTTGTTGTACCGGATTACCGTTCAATCTATCGTTCATTAATACAGGAATGACAATATCTAATCCAGCAGTCACTGTGGCTAAATCTGGGTTCGCGACCAAAACATTCGCAATGGGTGCATCTGCAATACTCATCGTTACTTGCGCTGTTGCACAATTCGTCGGTTCACTTGCCAAACAAATCTGATATGTAAATGTATCTGTGCCTGTTGCATTGGCATTTGCTGTATAAGTCAATGTACCATCTGCATTTACTACAACTGTTCCTTTGGTCGGCTGAACTGTAATTGTGGGTGCGTTGATGTCCGCGCGTTGCACTGGACTTCCGTTCAAACTATCATTGGCTAAAATCGCAATGGGCGCACTCAAACCACTGGTTACGTTTGCAGCATCATTGGTAGCTGTGAGCAGATTCAAGACTTGACAGACATGGATAGCGAGAGGGTCAGAGATGGCGAAACAGTTTCCTGTTACGTTTGTAATGGATTGACCAACAGACGCATTTGTAATTCCTTCAGATGTCAAATAATTGATATTAAAAACAAGATATACACCCGCTGTTTGGGCGGAGAAAGAAGGAGAAAGACTAGTTTGAACGATAACACCAGCGAAATCAGTGAGGGCATACAAATTTGAATAAGCTGGATCTGTATTTCCACCAGCTGCATTGAATGAAATGCTTTGTGTTTGCGAAAAGTCACATACTTCGTTAAGCGAACAAACACTGATGGCGAGTGGTGCCGATATATCGAGACAGTCGCCGGTAACTTGGGAGATTTTTCCACCCACCTGATTACCCGTAACTGTAGAAGTAGATTCGTAATTAATTGTATATATGATATATACACCGGCAGGTTTACCCGAGAACGAAGGAGTGGAAGCTACTTCAAGAATAGTACCGAGGTCGTCCGTCAGGAGGTATTGATTTACATAATTGGCAGCGGTATTTCCACCAGTTGCTTGGAATGAGATCGGGGTATTTGCTTGAAAATCACATTGAGCGGATGCTTTTGGGACAAAGCCAATCAAGAGACTAAGTAAGACAAACGAGAAGAGACCAAGTGATGCAAACTGCCGTTTTGCAAGACGAGGTTGGAGAATCGTTTGAATATATGTAAAACTATTTTTCATATTTCACCTAATTACAGTGAGGGAAAGCCTGTTTTTTCAAACACGACTTATTAATTTTTTGAAAGGACTTGTGCTTGTGGGGCACATACAACGGGTGTAGTTGTATCACAAGGAGCATTCATCAAATACGTGGTTGTGAAATGGTTTGTACCCAAACCGCCTGTAAACCCACGAACAGAATAATAAGAGCCAATATTCAGTGTACCACCTGCTGCTGTTTGATTTGCAGAGGGTAAGAACGACAAATCGCCTGTACATGTACCTGAAACAGTAAAGTTGAAAAGCTCTATTTCTTGATTTGCTACATACGCCAAATTGAAATTTCCGGATGGGCCAAAAACGAAGAAATCTGTATTTGCAGGTGCCCCAGAAGCGATATCGCCGTTGTTTCGGGCGGCAGTTATGAGGCTCCAAGTAGTCGCTGTGCCTACTGTTACAATGTTTGTCGGCAATAAATTTCCACCTGTACTACTAATAATCGTAATTTGCGAGCTGCCATCTGTCAGGGTGGCATTCACACCAGTTGGTTCGGCAGATGGCGTAAGATATACGTGGTAACGTCCATCAGCTGGTAAAAAGCGGAGAGACAACCCAATCTGTGCTTGTGAAAACTGGGAAGTAAGTAGAAGGAGAAGAACACCTAAAAAAGTGACCTTTTTAAGTAGATTTGAACGTGTCATCTTATCTATGATTTAGAGATTTTGCTCATAAAAATTAATTTGGAGATCTCATTCTCAGAGACCTCCAAATTAGCTAAAATGCTTATGGTAAACGTTGTTGAACGATGAAGTTAGACACAGCCGTTGTATTTCCTGGATGTCCAAGAACTACATTCAGGTTATACGTATTATCTGCATTGATACCTTGCGCAATGGTTCTACCATCTAAGTTGATGTCAGTCAAGGCATATCCTTGCAAGATGAATGTCGTCAATGCATTTGTATTTCCAGTTGCTGTAGTTACCGCATTTGTAATCGTCGAACGGTCGCTGTTTGCACCAGCTGCAATCACTGAGGTATCCCCGTTTGCATTACCAGCCCACATATAATTTACACCTCCAATCTCCGCCGCAGGATTCGTACCGAATAACGTGCTCGTTGTTAAATTTATAGCTTGATTAATGTGATTAAGCGCAGTTGCTGTAGCATTCGCTATTCCTAAATGGTTTCTGTGACGAATCGCTACAATGTAGTTTCCTGCTTCTACGGCAATCTGCAACGGAGAAATACCATCTATATCTACGATATCTCCATCTCTTTGGATTAAACCGGCTTGTCTTGTTACTACAGTTGTTGGAGTTGCAGCATCACGAAGTTCCACTAAAACCCAGTCAACGATGGCATCTGCACCTGTTACAGCGAAAACTGTAGCGGGGTCAGCGATAGGGCCTGTTACATTTACGCTTGTAAATCCAAGTGCTGTGTAAGGTTGAGTAGTTGGGATAAGGTTGCTTGTACGAAGTACATCACGCATCAAACCATCACCGATTAAAGAATACGGTTGCGTGAGAAGCGTACTAGCACCCTGCAAAAATGCTTTTGGTGTCAAGGCAACTGTTGGACAGCCACTGATTGGGAAACCAGCGATAAGTGGACAGTTATCGTTGTGGTTAGGCACACCATCACCATCGATATCACAAAGAGCAACCATGTTATAAGTAGCGGAGAAATGACTTGTTCCTAAACCACCAGCATAACCGGCCACAGAGTAATAAGATCCAATATTTAATGTACCTCCTTCTGCAGTTTGCGAACCACTTGGTAAAATATCGTATGCAGCACCTACACCGGCACAATCACCCGTAATTGAAAAATTAAATAATTCTACCTCTGTACCTGAAGTATACGTAATTGATGAAAAATCACCACCTGGAGAGAAGACGAAAAAATCTGTTGCTGCTGGAGCACCCGAAGCAATGTCTCCTTGGTTTCTTGTTGTTGTCACCAAACTCCAAGCTGCCGTTGGATTCACAGAAGTAATGTTCGAGATAGCTGTATTACCCGTTCCTGCCGTGATTGTAATTTGTGAGCTACCATCTGTCAAGAAGGCATTGGTTCCAGTTGGATTTGCTGTCGGACGTAGATAAACGTGGTACTTATTATCTGACTCAAGATATCTTAGAGATAACTCAATTTGACCGAATGAGGGTATTAAACTCGTTAAAGAGAACACGAAGGCAGTTAGCCAAACGTAAGAAAAACGGGACAAGTAAGTAAACTTCATAACAATTAAAGGGAGGTTTATTAAAAAATATAAATTGAAAAAAAATGATTTAAGGTTTTTGACTCATAATACTGAAATTATTGCCTTGTCCATCATTATCTGGCGCATTCACGACAGCGTTCAAGATATAGGTATTATCTGCGGCAAACCCTTGTGCGATAGTTCGACCATCCATATTTACATCGGTTGAGTTATAACCAATCAAGATGAACGTGTTTGACATCCGGATATTCGCAGAAGCAGCAAGAACGCGGGTCAATACAATATCTCGGTTATTTCCATTTCCTTGAGCCATGATAAAGCCATTTGCACCAGCTGAACCAGCACGAAGGAATCTTTTACCATCGATCGCTATGGTTGGATTAATGCCAAATAATTGTGTGTCCATACTCGTAAAGTCAATAGCCAATGGAGTACCATCAAAGCTTTGTGGCTGAGCGGCGAAAATACTCAAGTGATTTCTGTGGTGAATCCCGATTCGATACGTTCCTGGAAGTACAGAAACAGCCAATGGACTTACACCATCTAGGTCAACAATATCTCCATCTCTTTGTATAAATGCTGCTTGTTGCACAACTACCTCATTGTTTGGTCTTCTAAATTCAACCAAAACCCAGTCAACTAGGGCATTCGTACCTGTTACATCAAATACCGTTGGATTGACAGTTCTCGAAACACGTACATTCGTGAACCCAAGTGCGGTATAAGGTTCGGTCAAAGGCAGTTGACCCAATCGTCTCAAGTCATCGCGCATAAGTCTGTCTGCATTTAATGTAAATGGTGCGTTTGGTAATGAACCAGCGCCCTGTAACAGAACCTTGAAGCTAATGACTTCATCTGGACAACCCGAAGGTGCATTACCTGGAACAAGCACACACACATCTACTTCGTTGAGTACGCCATCAGTATCACAATCTGCTGCATTCCAAGCAGCACTTGGTGCAACGGTCTGACTAGCAGGCAAAAAGCTACAGAAATTCAAGGCATTTGTTTGGTCTGTAAGTACTTCAGTACCATCCAAAACACCATCGCCATCTGTATCTGGATTAGTTGGATTGGTTAATGCTACAGCTTCAGCACCATCATTCAAGCCATCATTATCTGTATCAGCAACCTGTGGGTTCGATAGATTTGTATTTGGGTTCGCTAGTGTAGTAGGGCTATCAATACCTGTCAATTCCTCTCCATTTGTTAGCCCATCAGTATCACAGTCGAGTAATCTCCAAGTAGCCGTCGTGTTGGCAAAAATCTGGTTTGCAGGATTATAACTACATGGGTCATTCGGTAAAGTTTCGTCTGTGACTTCTTGCGCATCGTTTACTCCATCTCCGTCTGTATCGCATTGATTCAATGTTACATTTGGTGTAATGGCAAGACGTGTCGTACTTTCACAACCATTCTCAACGCGTGCTGCATAATAAGTTGTACCGTTCACAAGTAAAGTCGTATTGGGCAGGAGATTCCCTCCAGTTGGTGCATCATACCAAATGATATTTGACTCATTTAGGTCAATATTTGCCAAAGTACTTTCATTATTTGAACAAAATTGCGGAGTAGTATTTGTTGTTGTTGGCGCTGCTGGTGTTGGATTAACCGTGATAGTGATAGCCGTTCTAGCTGACTCCTCCGTACAACCTACTTTACGGGCTGCAACAAAGAAGGTTGTTGTGGCTGTCAAAGGTCCTGCTGAAACGCCTGTACCTTCCGGCGTAATTACGAGCGGCGTTGTTGAAGAGAGAGAACTGTACCAAAGGAGTTCATTTCCTGGGTTTGTTGTAGCTGTCAAGACTGTTGATTGACCAGAGCAAATAGTAGTTGCAGCTGTTGTATTAACCGGAGCAGCCGGTGCGCGGAATACCTCAAACAACGAGACACCTTGTGCTACATTCACACCTAAAAGCGAAGTGACGCGTACAGAGATTTGATCAAAAGGTTGACCTGGCGCAAAAGGAATGTTTACAACTTGACTCGATTGCAGCAAGCCCAATAAATCTAAACTTAATAAAGAACCAGCTGGAGAAGTCGCCACAACAGTTCCTTGATTGGATGCAATGAATTCAATATTATCAAGCAAACCTACATTGACCAAAGAGCTATTTACACCCAGACGTACAATAGCTACATCAGTTGCTTGCGAAGATCCTTCAAAAATAATGTTCTGTTGCAAAGTGGCTGCGACAGATAAAACGCCCAAATTTATGTTTGAAGCAGTATTCAGGTTTCCATCAATGGCATTGCCAGGATTAGAAACTCCGCCGCCTAAGTTTAAAATATCTAAGCTAATCCCCGAACCATCGAAAGAGGTAAATGTAGGCGAACCACAGTTAGCTGCTGCGGGTACAGTATAAGCACCAAAAACATCCAACGTCTTGACTGTACCCAATAGAAGAGCTCCACCAGGGATATTTGTTAAACGAATCCGGTTGTAGGATGAAGTTGGTTTTACAGCAAAGTAGAAGTTCCCAGCGGCATCTTGAACAACCCGGAGGTTAGGTCCAGCAAAATTTGCTGCGTTATCTGTTTGTCCAGATAAAACGGTTGTTGTTCCATTTCTTGCCTCTACCCGAATGACTTGCTCGCCACCCAAGACAACATTGAGGACACTTCCTAACAAATTGCCTAAACTTCCACCTAAAAGTGCATTGAACAAACTTCCGTCTGCTGCAATTTTCACAAAGGAAGTCGTGTTGGCAGGCAAAGTAGTAGGAAACTGAATTTCCAATTGCCCGGAATAAGCACCTAAACCAAGCGCTAAACCTGAGTAGGCCTCCACACTAGCAGATGTTCCTAAATTGCCATCAACTGCGCGACTCGCATTGGCTGTATTAGATGAGGAAACAACAGTTGATGCAAAAACCCTTGTCTGTGCCTTTACAAAACTGATTGAAATGAAGAAAAAAAAGAGAAAACTAAAATAACCTACTATTCTTTTCTTTCGGGACTTGGTAAATGATGTGTACATAAAATACGAGTATGGTTGGGAACAATCCTTTAATAAAAGAGAAAATACAAAATTTCTTTATACGAATATGAACAATAACTATACCAAAAAAACATATATGGACTATAAATAGAAACATATTTGTACATTTTATATACGAAAAAAAAGAGAAATAAGATTTTAACTTACTTCTCTTTTGCTAATCAATAAATTATATAATTAGGGGAGTTGCTCCGAAAGAATGAAGTTCAACAGAGCTAAGGTATTTAAAGAAGAACCCAATATAACGTTTAAAATATACGTATTATCCGAACCTATCCCTTGCGCAATAGCTGAGCCATTCATATTCGTATCAGCAGAGTCGTAACCTGGTAGTATAAATGTTGTAACAGAAGCAGTATTAGTTGGCTCTCCAATTATTCGAGCGACAACAAAGGTTCTATCACTTGAAGGACCTTGAGCGATAATAGTACCATCCGAATTGGTATTACCAGCCATCAAGGCTGATTTACCTCCAAGAGAAACTTGTGCATTCGTACCAAACGTAGCTAAAAGTCCTGTGGTGAAGTCAAGTGTTGTAGCTACTTCATTGAGCGATACAAGCCCAGAGGTCATCACCCCTGTATGATTTCTGTGACGAATTGAGACAAAATAACTACCAGCCGCTACAGGAATCGCCAACGGACTTACCCCATCAATTTCTACAATATCTCCATCTCTTTGTATCAATCCTACTCTTCTTGCGATTACAGTAGCGGCGTTGGAGGCACTACGAAGCTCAACCAAAACCCAATCAACAATTGCATCTGTACCCGAGATATCAAAAGCGGTCGTTACTGTACCTCCGCTTGTTACCCCACTAAAACCCAAGGCAGTATATGGCTCATTGGTAGGTAAAACACCTAAAACACGCAAATCATCACGCATTAAATTATCTACATTGATGGTATATGGACTTGTTGTTGTTGAAAGTGCTCCTTGCAAGAAAGCTTTCGCCGCAACCAATACAGCAGGACAACCATTTGGGGAAAGACCAGGTACCAACGGACAAGCATCCACACCATCCAAAATACCGTCACCATCTGTATCACAAATTGCAGTGGAAACTACGGGTGTAACTGCAAGACGAGTGACACTTTCACAACCTGTTGTTGTACTTAATTGTGCAGCATAATAGGTCACTCCATTTACTAAGAGCGTTGAAGTAGGTAAAGCTGTCCCGCCTGTTGCAGATGCATACCAAACAATGGAAGTTTCGTTCAATGAGATAGATACCAACGTTGAGTTCGTCGTGCTACAAAATGAAGGTGTCTCATCAGAGGTAGTTGGTGCTACTGGGGCAGGTGTAACGTTTACGGTAATACCAATTCTCTCCGACTCTTCCGTACAACCGATTGTACGGGCTGCCACATAAAAAGTAGTAGTAACATTCAAAATCTCAGTTGTAAATCCAGTACCTGAGGCGGTGAAAGCGATAGGTGTACCCCCAATCGGTGAAGTGTACCAAAGTAATTCATTACCTGTTTCGGTCGTGGCAGTTAATGTTGTCGTTAGCCCCTCACAAATAGTCAAATTTCCTGCTAATGTCGTATTTGTGGGTGGCGCCGGAATGCGTGTTACTTCAAAGAGGTTTACTGTTTGCGCTACGGAGGCATCCACAAGAGAGCTAAGACGAACAACCACTTGGTCTATCGGTGCTCCAGGTGAAATAGGAATATCCACCACCTGATTGGCTTGTAAAAGTGCTACAAGATCAAGATCTAATAGGCTGCTCGTAGCTGCTGACGTAACAACCACTCCATTATTTAAGGTAATAATTTCAATATTATTCAGTAAACCAAGGTTCAGCAAAGCCGAAGTAACACCTAAACGAACAACAATCTGATCAGTCGCATTAGAAGCAGCTTCAAAGAATACGTTTTGTTGTATTGTTGCGCCAACGCCTGCCAAACCTAAGCTAATACTTGAGGCAGTTAAGGTATCTCCGTCAATGGAGTTGGGGGCATTTACAACACCTGCACCACCGACTCCCAATAAATCAAGCGTCAGACCAGTTCCATCAAACGATGTAAATGAGGGAGTACCACAGTTATCTGGTGCAGTGGCAGTAAAAGCATCAAAAACACGTAAGTCTTTAAATGTACCCAATAAAAGCACTGCACCTGGATTATTTACCAAGCGAATTCGGTTGTAAGATGCCGTTGGCGTAATAGCGAAGTAAAAATTACCCGCAGCATCTTGTACCACTTTAAATACATTTCCAGCAAAGTCCGCAGGGTCATTGGTTTGTGCAGCCGCTACAACGGTAGTACCATTCCGTGCTTCCACTTCAATAACTTGCTCACCACCGATAACCAAGTTCAGTACATCAGCAAGTAAACCACCCAAACTTCCTCCGAGAAGTACATTAAAAAGGTCAGAATCTACTTCTACTTTTACGTAGGAAGTCGTGTTGGCTGGCAAAGTAGCAGGAAACTGCAATTCCAACATTCCACTATACGCGCCCAAACCCAGTGCTAACCCGGAGTATGCCTCCACCCGCGCAAACGTGTTTAGGTCTGTATCGATGGCGTTAGCAGAATCGAAAACATTTGCTTGAGCCGTCACAGCCGTTGTAAATTGACGTGTTGCTTGTCCGGATACATGAAATACCTCAAAAAGAAGAAAATAAATCAGAACGATAGAAGTCCATTTTTGAGGCCGCAAGCTGCGGTAAATCGTGTACATTTTTCCCATAATGGTCATTTATTTATTAACAGACAATTAAATTTAGATTGAAATCGAAATCAATATTCCTTGATTCTTAGTCATCTACAAATAAATATACAAATATGGACAAAAATTATACCAATAAATACACTATTTATTTCAAACCTTCTTAGTATCCACTCAAGACAAATAATCACAAAAAAGGTCGCATTAGAGCTTTCTAATGCGACCTTTCAGGTAAAGAAAAATAGAATTTTAAGCGGATTTCAACGCTTCTGCACCACCGACAATCTCAAGGATTTCTTTGGTAATGGCAGCTTGGCGAGAACGGTTGTATTCAATTTTCAAATCTCTCAATAAATCTCCAGCGTTTTCAGTTGCTTTATCCATTGCTGTCATACGTGCACCATGCTCCGAGGCATTCGATTCAAGTACAGCTTTGAAAAGGTGCATTTTGATCGCTTTGGGTAGTAATTCCAATACGATTTCCTCTTCTGAAGGTTCAAAGATATAATCAACAGAAGCTGTTTTAGTAGCAGATTCATCGGTTTTTTCGACAACAGGTAGCATTTGCTCTGTACGAATAATCTGAGTGGCTACATTTTTAAATTCGTTAAAAACAAGCATCACTTCATCAAATTCACCACCTGCAAATAGAGCCATAACAGATTCAGCTGCTTCGCGCGCTGTTGCAAAACTTAGGCGAAGGAAAATATCAGAAAACTGCGTATGTACTTTGTATCCTCTGCGTTGGAAAGCTTCACTTGCTTTTTTTCCAAGTGGGAAAATCTCTACTTTCCCAGCAGCTTGCTGTGCCGCGTATTTTTCAGCGATGAGTGCATTGGCAGCTTTAATAACATTGGTATTAAACGCACCACAAAGACCTCTATCTGACGTTACGACAACAAGTAGCACTTTTTCTACTGGCCGAACCGTAGTATACGGACTTTGCGCACCTACTTCTGTATTGGCAGACACCGTCGAGATAAGCTCATTCAACTTATTTGCATACGGACGCATTTGAAGAATGGCATCTTGCGCACGACGCAACTTCGCAGCCGCAACCATTTTCATGGCTTTGGTGATTTGCATCGTAGAATTGACGGAAACGATTCTATTTCGTACTTCTTTTAATGAAGGCATTTTTCAATAAAATTAAATACGAAGCAAACGGTTTTCATTTGCTTCGTATGTCATTGAATTAAGCGTATTTTTGGGCTAATTCCTTACCCGTTTTTTTGATGTAATCTGTGATTTCATCATCTAATTTCCCTTTTGCAAGAGCGGCAACATACTCAGGTTTTGTTGCTTTCAAAAGAGCTAAGAATTCTGTTTCGTATTCTTTTACTTTTTCTACAGGAACATTATCCATGATACCGTTGATAGAACCATAGATAATCGCAACTTGCTCACCTACAGCTTGTGGCTGATATTGACCTTGCTTCAAGATTTCTTGGTTTCTACGACCTCTCTCGATAACTAATTTAGTAGCTGCATCTAAGTCCGAACCGAACTTCGCGAAGGCTTCCAATTCACGGAACTGCGCTTGGTCAAGTTTCAATGTACCTGCTACTTTCTTCATAGATTTCACCTGTGCATTACCCCCCACACGCGATACCGAGATACCTACGTTGATCGCTGGACGGATACCTGCGTTGAACAAGTTAGACTCCAAGAAAATTTGCCCATCTGTAATCGAAATTACGTTTGTTGGGATATAAGCAGAAACGTCACCAGCTTGTGTTTCAATAATCGGAAGGGCAGTCAAAGAACCACCACCTTTTACCTTTCCTTTCAAGGATGGCGGAAGGTCATTCATTTCCTGCGCGATTGCATCTGATTGGTTGATTTTAGCGGCACGCTCCAATAAGCGGCTGTGTAGATAGAAAACGTCTCCTGGATATGCTTCACGTCCTGGTGGGCGACGTAGAAGAAGAGATACTTCACGGTAAGCTACCGCCTGCTTCGATAAGTCATCATAAACAACCAATGCTGGGCGACCAGTATCTCGGAAATACTCACCGATGGCTGCACCTGTAAATGGAGCGAAGAACTGCATAGGTGATGGATCTGCTGCACCTGCTGCAACGATGACTGTATAATCCATTGCACCGTAACGGCGAAGTGTTTGCTCAACTGCTTTGATTGTAGATGCTTTTTGACCACATGCTACGTAAATACAGAAAACAGGTTCTCCTTTATCGTAAAATTCTTTTTGATTA
>CAYNRA010000035.1:0-16353 GCA_964399465.1 uncultured Cytophagales bacterium | reverse complement strand
TCGATACAAACAGCTGTTTTACCTGTTTGACGGTCACCAATAACTAATTCCCGTTGTCCACGACCTACTGGAATCATCGCATCAATTGCTTTGATACCTGTTTGTAATGGTTCAGTTACAGGCTGACGGTAAATAACACCGGGTGCTTTTCTTTCCAAAGGCATCTCAAATGTTTCTCCCTCAATTGGGCCCAAACCATCAATTGGCTCAGCTAACGTATTGACTACGCGACCAACGATGCCTTCACCTACTTTTACAGAAGCGATTTCACCTGTACGCTTGACAGTAGCTCCTTCTTTGATACCTTTTGAATCACCTAAAAGTACAGCTCCTACATTGTCTTCTTCCAAGTTAAGTGCAAGTGCTTTGAGCCCATTCTCAAATGCTAATAACTCACCCGCTTGTACTTTAGATAATCCGTAGATACGTGCTACACCGTCACCGATTTGCAGTACGGTACCAACTTCTTCTAGTTCGGCTTCGGTTTTTGCTCCTGCTAATTGCTCACGCAATATGGCCGATACTTCGTCTGGTCTTACTGATGCCATAATATGTTATTGATGAACTTAAAAATTAAATTACAATTTGTAAACTCTTACTAAGTATTAAAATAGTTACTATTTGAACACTTTTTCGGGTGCAAAATTAAAACAGAAATTTCACAATTCCGATATAATACACAAATAATCTATAAATACTTTGCACTTTTTGGGGAAATCTCTCTACTCACTTTTCAATTACTTTTATTTCTATACCTTATAGAATCTATCTATGTACTAGACTAATTTCAACGAATATCCGTTTTGACAGGTTATCTTTGCCACTTTAAACCACGCATCTGTGCTCTTTTTCCACAAAAAACTGTGTAACAATTCACATCTATCGTATCATGAATAGTGAACTTCTTATTTCCAATCTCACCAATCCAACACTCCTTTTTTTTCTTCTCGGGATATTGGCAACCTATCTAAAAAGTGATCTGCAAATCCCAGCCTCTTCTAGTAAATTCATTTCACTTTATTTACTTTTTGCCATTGGTTTCAAAGGAGGACAAGAACTAGCCCACAGCCCTTTCAACCAAGAAATCATCATCAGTATTTTCTTTGGGATGCTCCTCGCCTCTCTCATTCCTTTTTATACTTTTTTTCTTCTCAAGCGAAAAATGACCATTAGTGATGCTGGAGCGGTTGCTGCTACCTACGGTTCAGTTTCTGCCGTCACCTTCGTTTCTGCCGTATCTTTCTTAGAAATTCAACAAATAGAATTTGGTGGTCACATGGTCGCTGTCATGGCATTTATGGAAGCTCCGGCCATCGTGGTTGGTGTAGTTCTGATGCGTATTTTTGACAAAGAAGAAAAGCAAACGGAATCCCTTGCCTCTGTTTTCAAGCACTCCATCACCAACGGGTCCGTCTTGCTTATTCTTGGAAGTTTATGTATCGGTATCATTGCTGACTCAAAACAAGCCGAAGGCATTAAGCCCTTTACATCCGATATATTCAAAGGATTTTTAGCTATTTTTTTATTGGAGATGGGGATGGTCACCGCACGGAGATTTGCCGCTTTCCGTCAATATGGGCTTTTCTTGACCTTATTTGCACTTCTAGCACCTGCAATCAATGGTTGCTTAGCCGCTTTTGCAAGCCATTGGGTAACAGACGACATCGGAAACCGTTTCATCTTCGCTATCCTTGCTGCTTCTGCTTCCTATATTGCCGTACCCGCTGCTATGCAATTAGCTGCCCCCAAAGCAGACCCTGGCTTGTACATTCCGATGGCATTAGGGCTTACTTTCCCTTTCAATATTACTATCGGAATGCCACTCTATTTTGCCATTGTTTCTCTTACATAGCATAAAAAGTTGTTGGAATTTATCTCATTACAATTAAAATGAGTCAATTCTGCTTCTTGATTTGATTACAAATAGCTTATTAATTTGCGCGCTCTTTTCGGAGTGAACTAGGCATCCGGATTAACCGCCAAATCAACATACCTAGCACCCGCAGACCTGATAAATTCGGGTCAGGTGCTTGGTTTTTGGCTATTTTCTCTAATTGGATTCGAAACCAAACCGTATCGAGCATTCCCATTTTATCAATGAAACCAATGCCCGTTTTTACTGGCTTTATTTCTTCCATAGGGTTCTCGCCGCGCAACAACCGTTGACAAACCAAAGGCTCAATACAGGCAAGTCTGCCCATTCCTATCACATCGACAGCACCAGAGGCGACCGCTTCATTCATGCCTGAATACGTCCGGAAACCACCCGTTAGCATCAATGGAACTGAAATAGTTTTTCGTGCATTTTCAGCAAAATCTAGGAAATAGGCCTCTCTTTCTCTCGTTGACCTTTTCATTTCACCACCGCCCATCATCGCTGGTGATTCATACGTCCCTCCTGAAATTTCGATCAAATCGATTCCCGCTTTCTCCAAGGCAATCATTGTCTCCAAGGATTCTTCCTTCGTAAAGCCTCCTTTTTGAAAATCTGCTGAGTTTAATTTGATACCAATCGGAAAATCTGGCCCTACTTCTTTGCGCATGGCATCGTAAATAGCTAAAACAAACCGGCGTCGATTTTCGGGACTTCCCCCCCACTCGTCTGTTCGCTGATTATGATGTGGAGAGAGGAATTGGCTCACCAAATACCCGTGTGCCCCATGGATTTGTACGCCGCTGAAACCCACTTTTTTAACAAACCCAGCGGCATGTCCAAACGCACGTATAATAGCTCTAATTTCCGAATCTGCCAATGCGCGTGGAACAGCAAAAAAACGCTGCATAGATGGATGAAAGGGAATAGATGACGGTGCAACGGTTTCCTTATTTAACCCTTTTGGGGCTTGTTTGCCCGGATGATTGAGCTGTACCCAACAGGCGGTTCCGTGCTGGGTGGCGGCTTTTGCCCAAGATTCAAAAGCAGGCAAAGTACTTTCCTCATCAATAACTACATTACCAGGTTCGCCCAATGCCCGTTTGTCCACCATAACATTGCCTGTAATACACAAACCCAACCCTGAGTTCGCCCATGTGCGGTACAATACCTGTAAATCTGGTTTAGGTTGGCCCAATGAATCACCCATGGCTTCACTCATCGCCGATTTAGCCAACCTATTTTTTAGCGTATTTCCGTTTTTTAAAGTAAGTGGAGTGGATAAATGCATACTTATTTTTTCCAATGAATTTTTATTAAATAAATGAAGTGACTTGTGAGTTACAAAAAGTTAAGCGCTGTTAAAACGATTGACATAAGAAAGGTGTTCAGAATTGAAAAGAAACAAAAGTGTTTTGTGACATTTTAATAGGTAAAAACACAAAAAATAGCATAAATCAACCACTTACTAAAAAAGTGCATTCTGGCAGTCTAGGTAGAAAGTTAAATGATTAGTTTTGTAGAATTCAAACTATAGTCCCTAAATACATACATCTAGTCGTCCCGAAATGAAAAAAATACTCCTATTCGCATTCATTAGCCAATTGAGTGCCTGTGTGTTAGTAGAGCCTGAAGCCGAAATTACACCCGATGTTGACAATCCTACAAAAAAAGGACTTTCAACAGCGAAAGTCTATGAATTTACCGTTGACTTATCCACTAAGCTCCCTTTTTGGCGTCCTCCTTTTACAAAAGATTCGTTGGATGCTGTTTTTGTATTCATTGACCGAGGAAGCTCTCTTTCCCCGCTACCTTTCAGGGGCAATGCGAAAACAGTAGATACCCAAAAATACAACCAATTAGACATCAATGCGGATATTTGGGCTGATTTTATCTATCTTGAAAATACAACCACACTCCCGGCACAATCCAACTACAAATTTCGGGTTGTGGTCATTCGGGCAACTGAAATTGTTGGTAAAACACCCCAAACTATGCGCAAAGATGAATTTGATTTAGAATATCTAGAAAAATGAACAAAAAAGGGGTAAATTTTATCACTTGTACGATTAAAATTTACCCCTTTCTTTTACCTTACTCCTCGCTATCCGTCACTAAATAAATCGCTCCGTTCACAACCACATTTTTCAGGTTAGTAGGCGACAAGACCTCTATCCATTTACCATTATCATCACCAATTTTTACAGGAATTTGTTTGAACAAAACCCGCTCTTTTTCTTCAAATCGAACCCAAACGTATTTTTCACCAGTATCGGATGTTTGGATAGCTGAAATAGGTAATGAAGTTGCTCGTTTCGATGTTGCTTGGATTTCTACCTGTAAACGCTGATCTAATCGTACAGATGTCTTGTTATTTACTTTTACAAAGACATCGACCGTCTGATTCTGCTCATTCGCAATTGCCCCAACTTGAAACACACTTCCCACCCATTCTGGATATGCAGGAAAATGGACTAATTGTCCAATTTTAATCCTTTGTACGTCCTCTTGATGTAGTTTACATACAACAATTTCTTGATCAACTTTGGCTAATTGAAATAAACTACTCATCTCGCTAACCTTTCCACCGCCTTGTACAAGCACCTCCACCAGCGTTCCATTTATTGGCGAAATAACTGGTAATTGACGGACTATCTGTCCACTCATCAAATCTTTTTCTTTTAAGCCCAACGCCAGTAATTGTACTTTAAGTGAAGCCATTCGCACCTGATTCATCTCAAATGCTTCTTCTACTTCCTGCTGCACTTTCTGAGAAGTAGCATCGAGGTTAGACAGTTTTTTTTGACGCTCTTTTTCTGCCGATGCTCTTTTTTGCTGAACACGCAATACCTGAAATTCTTCTTGCAAACGAATGGCTTCTAAACTATAAATTTCGGCTAACTTTTCTCCCTTCACTACAGAGACACCTGAAAGTAAACCACTTTTTAACCACGATATATTTCCTGCGATAGGAAACGTAATTGCAAGGCTATTTTCAGGACTAACCTTGACTTGTCCCGTGGCTTGTATTGTTTTCACAAAGGGTGATTCTACCAAATCCGATAATTCAATAGGTAAATTTTTGGCTTGTTGAGTTGTAAATTCAACCTGATTATTTACAACAGCTACCTTGTCTTTTACCTCCTTTGTGTCCCCTGATGATGTACATCCATTCAATAACAGTAGAAGAAATACAAGAGGATATATACAATAATTTGTGTTATTTTTCATTTTGTTTGTCATCATTTAAGTAATTAAAATAAGCTAGTTGCACGTAGTATGACTTGAGCGCTTCCGAATGAATTTGGAGAGCCTCTAAATACTGTTGCTGGTAAGCATTCCACCTAAAAAAATCTTGTTCTCCCAACTTATACTTGAGAAAAGATGTCGTTCGTAAATCATGAAGAGAAGGAATAATCTCCTTTTCTAATGTGTTGATTCGTTCATACGTTGATGTCCATTCTTTGTAAAGACTCCTCCATTCATTTTCTCGTAAAACCTCTAGTTCACGAAGATTGAGCTCGGCTTTGTATTTTTCTAATTGGGCTAATTGTATTTTTGCTTTTTGGGGCTTTTTGTCTATCGGAATAGAAATTCCTCCCAAGCCAACCCATTGATTGATACTTCCTTGCATACTTTGATTCATGACACCGAGTGTAAAATCAGGGGAAAGACGTTTTTTCTCTAATTCCACTTTTTGTCCAAACTCCTCTATTTCTGCTTGCATCCACTGTTTAGCTGGGTGCCCTTTAGGCTCACCTTGAAGAAAATAAAATAAAGGAGAATACAAGGAGTCTTGCGTAGAAAAAGTAAGCTTTGGAAGAAAGTTACCACCCAAAATATTTTTTAGCTGTTTTTCATATTGTGCATACATCGCATGCATTTCTGTTTGCCTCAATTGGTTTTTCCCAATGATTACGGAAACCTCCGCAACATCAATTTTATCCGTTGCTCCCATTTGATACTTCGCCTCCGCCACCTTTTTGACTTGAAGCAACAAACTATCTTGTTTTTGAATGAGTTGAATTAATCTGTGTGTATGTGCCAAGCTAAAATATGTTTCACTCAAACGAAGTATTAATTCTTTTCTCTCCCACTTTTTTTGCATTTCAGCGGTAAACACACCTGCCTCCAAATAAGCATACTTTGCACGATAAACAGAGGGATTTTCAAACATTTGTTGTGCACCCACCGTATAATCCACGACAAAAGGGTTTTGAATATTCCCTACCTGTCCTTCTAGTTGAAGCTTAGGTTTTTCGAATGCGGTAGCTACAGAGGTACGTTGAAATTCAATTCTATTGTCTGCTCTTTTTAATGCGAAGTTGTCCGATTCAACGGTTTCGGTCAAGAGACGTAAATCAACACTTTGCGCTTGCAACCTTTGTGCAAAGACAAGATAGAGTACAAGATTTACGAGGAATTTAATCTTTAATTTGTTCATTTTTTGCAGCAGTTATTTCGTAAAGAATAGGGAGAATTAAGAGAGTTAAAAGGGTCGCAGAAATCAATCCTCCAATGACGACTGTTGCGAGGGGTTTCTGTACTTCTGCACCTGCGGAAGTAGAAATGGCCATAGGCAAAAAGCCCAATGAAGCAACTGTAGCAGTAATAAGAACTGGACGAAAACGAACCCGAACTCCCTCCAAGACTCGTGCTCGTATTGATAAGTCTTTTTCTTTTTCCAGATCATTCAAGTAGGATAAAAGAACTATGCCATTCAAGACCACAATGCCAAATAGGGCGATGTACCCAATGCCTGCCGAGATGCTAAAAGGCATTCCACGAATCCAAAGGGCAGTAGTTCCTCCTATTGTAGCCAACGGAATGGAAGAGAAAATTAAAAGGGAACGTATCAATGACTGAAAATTCAAATAAAGCATCAAGAAAATCAAAGCGAGTGCAATCGGAACGGCAATGAGTAGTCTGTCTTTGGCAGCCTGTAGGTTTTCAAAAGCACCGCCATAGGCATAATAATAACCCATAGGTAAAGGGACTTCTTTTTCTAGGGTTAATTTGAGTTCTTCAACAAGACTTTCAACATCACGCCCAGCCACTCCTACACCAATATTTATACGTCTATTTGTTCCTTCTCTTGAAACTTGTGCTGGACCTTTTACCCTTTCAATAGTAGCTAGTTCTGCTAATTTGATTTGCTGTCCGTCTGAAAGCGGCACCCAAATATTTTGAATATCCATTTCACTTTTCCGAAAACTTTCCTCTAACCGAACCACTACATCAAATCGTTTTTGATCTTCGAAAAGGACTCCCACTGTTTCTCCAGCAAAGGCTGTCTTTAATGTTTGATTCAAGGATTCTACCTGAAGACCATACCGAGCCAATGCCACCCTATTATACCTGACGCGAATTTGAGGAAGCCCTGTAACTCGCTCTACTTTACTACTCGAAACGCCTTCAATTTTTAGTATACTTTTTTCTACACGACTTGCTAATACTGCAAGTGTATCTAAGTCTTCCCCAAATATTTTAATGACCAACTCGGATTTTGAACCAGCGATCATTTCATTAAAACGCATTTGAATGGGTTGGGTAAATTCGATACTAGTTCCTGGCACTTCCTCCTCCAGAAGAGCACGCATTTTTTCGATTAATTCCTCTTTTGTTTTTGCGGAGGTCCAAGAAGAACGGGGCTCCATATTCATCATTAAATCAGACATTTCTGGAGGCATTGGGTCTGTTGGAATTTCGGAAGCGCCTATACGTCCTACAATTTGTTTTATTTCCGGAAAATGCGCCAACAAAACTTTTTGAGCCCGCAACGTGGCATCAATGGTTGTTTGTAGCGATGCCCCTGGCGGAGTTTGAAAATCAATAGCCATATCTCCTTCATCTAACGTGGGAATAAACTCACCTCCAAGTGTTTGAAACAAAGCAAGACTTCCCAAAAATAATGTAACAGCTATGCCTATAAACCATTTTTTAGCTTCTAAGCCTCGACGTAGAAGAGGTTCATACCACGTATGCAATTGATGAACTAATTTTTCTGAGAACGCCAGTTGATGTTGTCCCTCTCCTCTCAAGAAAAGTGTACTGACAATAGGAACATACGTAATAGATAAAAACAAAGAAACTACCAATGCGATGCTCACAGTTTGTGCCATCGGTCGAAACATCTTCCCCTCAATCCCCGTAAGAGATAAAATCGGTAAATAGACCAAAAGGATGATAATTCCACCAAAAATTGCAGATGAAATCACCTTTTTTGCTGAATCACGAACCAACGCATTCATCAGTGAAATGGGTATTCTCTCCTTATTTGTAGGTAAATGCAGTTGAAACAGCACCGCTTCCACAACTATAACAGAGCCATCGACTAGTAATCCGAAATCAATTGCACCTAAACTCATTAGATTTGCAGAAATGCCGGAAACACGCATAATAGCGAAAGTAATCAACATGGTAATAGGAATGACAGATGCCACCAATAGACCCGCCCGAATACTTCCGAGTAATATAACCAATACGAATACGACAATTAGCCCACCTTCAGCAAGATTCATGGCTACTGTACGTATTGAATTTTCTATCAGTTTGGTACGATCTATAAACGGATTAATATGAACACCTTTAGGTAATGTCTTTTCTATCTGCTTAATACGTTCTTTCACACCTCCAATTGTAGCCTCTGAATCTGCTCCCTTTAACATGAGAACGATCCCACCAACCGTTTCGCCCTCCCCATTTTTTGTCATGGCACCAAACCGATTTGCGGACCCAAATTGCACTTCTGCCACATCTTTTACCAAAATGGGAACTCCTTCTTGCCGTACCACTACATTTTCAAGGTCAGAAAGACTTTCAAGTGCACCTTCTCCCCGTATGAAGAAAGCCTGATTAGCTCGTTCGATATAACTAGCTCCTATATTTGCATTGCTTTTTTGAACGGCTGACACCAATGTTTCTAGACTTATTCCATAGCGTTGTAATTTATCCAATTGCACAGCCACTTCGTATTGCTTGACAAATCCACCAAAACTACTCACCTCTACAACTCCCTCAATACCAGCTAACTGTCTTTTTATTTGCCAATCTTGTAGGGTACGAAGTGTAGTTAAATCATATTTTTCACGATAAGCTGAGTCTATTTCTAATGTGTATTGAAATATCTCTCCCAATCCAGTCGTCATAGGGGCAAGTGTGGGAGTTCCAAAACCTTGCGGTATGTCTCTTTCCACAACTTTCAGCTGCTCAGTCACTACTTGTCTTGCTTGATAAGCAGGTACTTCTTCTTTGAAAATTAGTGTAATAACAGACAATCCTTGCCGAGAAATGGAGCGTATTTGCTCCACACCTGAAATATTTGCTAACTGCAATTCTATCGGGGCAGTAACATACTTTTCAACCTCTTGTGTTGCTAAAGTAGGCGACTGTGTAATCAAAACAACTTGATTATTTGTTATGTCCGGAACGGCATCAATGGGTAAATTCTGAAGTGAAAAACTCCCCCATAAAACCAAACCCACGATTACTGAAAGAACAATGAATTTACTTTTTAGGACAAATTCTATTAATTTTTGAAACATAGTTAAACCAATTAAATCATAAGGAAATAGACTCCGAAAGAATATTCTTCCGGCAGTCACAGAAAAGGATTTTTATTGGATTATAGTCGGGGAGGAGTAAATAAATCGACAGAAAAAGCAAATAAGTAGGTTGCCTCATACAACACAATTACCTTCGTCGCATTACCGATAATTTCTGCAAATTTGGGTACACAGAGTACTTCCTTGTTTTGAATTATACTAAAAAAAGAAGAAGTATTGTGAACAGAAGGAAGCTTACTATGCGAATGTTCATTTCGATGTTTGGACTCGGCAGCATAGTGCATCCACATAAAGTCTACGAGTGAAAGTGGAGACTTACACGTTTTTTGATGCAATTCATAGTGGGTATATAGCTCCCCTAGCCTCATAGATTCAGAGAATCCAGCGGAATTTGGCAAAATACTTTCTAAGCCAAACAAAAACAGAATGCTATAAAGGACAAATCTTTTCATATATACGCACCAAAGGTAGTGATAAATAAAAGCCTTTACACTTAACATACCCAGTTTTTGATAGTCGTATGCTAATTTATATTAAGTCTATGTTTAAGCACATCGGACACTGTTTAAACTCTATTTCAGTTTAGTGTAATTTACTGGTTATATTTTTGATTTTATTCCCCATTTTTATTTTTCGACAACGAGAAAAACTTAGTAACTTGCCAGCCAATCTAACTTTAAAACTATGTCAAAAAACCTGTACTTAGTACGCCACGGAGTAGCTGAAGATGGCGGCGCCATGTTTCGTGACATTGATAGAGAACTAATTTCAAAGGGGATTATGGAAGCTGCACGCATGGGTAAACAACTCAAAGATGCAGCAGTGAAAGTGGACTACATTGTCTCTAGTCCAGCCGTAAGAGCTTTTGAAACTGCCAAAATCATTGCTGAACAGCTCCGGTTTGAGGTGGAAGGTATCTCTACCAATGAAAATCTATACGGAGGAGGCCCAAGAGGCTACTTGAGTGCGCTCAACAGTATCCCCAGTACCGTTCAATCTGCCATGATTGTAGGTCACAACCCGGACATCACCTTTTTTGGTGAGTACCTAACCAAACATGCCTTAGGTTTCTCAATGGAAACCGCCTCAGTCCTTGTCATTTCTATTCCATCAGAATTACAATGGGCTGAAATTTCTGAAAATACGTGCACATTTGTTGCTTACGAGTCACTCTCTGCAACGAATACCCTATAACATTCATCAAACCATTTTACCTGTTTTGATGTTCAGAAGGCGTATTTGTTTTATAGCAAATGCGCCTTTTTATTTTAACTTCTCCTATTACCTATGGAAAATAATAAAAACCGCAACCTATTCAAGATTATCTTTATCCTTTTTTTAGCGCTCGTCCTCTTCTTTTTATATGATATGAGCAGACATACAACCGCACCTTGGAACAAGAAAAAACAGCTTGAACGTGCCTTTTAATAAAGTAAAAGCTCTACATAAACAGCAAAGTGATCAGATGCATATCGCCCCTTCCATGTATGTGAAAATGCGGCATGTTTCTTTACTTTCCAAGTTGGCGTAACCAAGATGTGGTCTATCGCATTCTCAGATAATTCTGCTTGCTGAAACCCCGTAAACGTACCATTTGGGCCAAAATGTAGTGTCTCAGAGATTGCTTTTGTATCTATTAAATGGACTTCTTTTTCTGTTTTCTTCGTCAGAATGGCCATTGGTTCCTGCGTTATTTCCGCATTGAAATCTCCCATTACAATTGCTGGATTTTTACCTGCTATTTCCTGCACTTTTTGTTTCAATAAATGTGCACTCTCTCGTCTAGCCACTACGCCTTGGTGGTCAAAATGCGTATTAAAAACATAGAACTTTTTCTTTGTTTGTTTCTCTTGGCAATACGCCCAAGTTACGACCCGATTGTGCTTGGCATCCCAACCAAAACCTGGTTTTTCAGGGGTTTCGCTCAACCAAAATGTACCAGACTTTAAAATATTTATTTTTTGTTTGTCGTATAGAATACATGAAAATTCTCCCTTTTGGTCGCCATCGTCTCGCCCCTTCCCTACAAATTCGTACGAGGGTAATTGTGTCTGTAAGTCCTTGATTTGCCCAATGAACGCTTCTTGAAGCCCACAAAGCGCAACTTCATGAAATGCAATGGTACTTGCCACATATTCTTTTCGATTTTGCCACTGATTAATCCCATCACTTGTGGTTTCCAAACGAATATTGAACGTCATAACGCGCAACTTTTCCTGCGCCCATGTTGGAAGAAAACTGCTCATAAAGCAGATTGAAACAATGAATAGACTTTTTTTCATAAAAATAGGGTGAATTTGTCAAAAATACCTAGTTCTTGACAAATTCACCCCGTACTCAAAAAAATATATTTAGACTAAATTGGATTTATTTCTCCACTTTTTTGCAAAATCTGCTAAATCGGGCATTAATTCTATGAGAATTTTTTGTGCTGCAATGGCAATGACAGTACCTGGACCAAACACACCTTTTACGCCTGCATCGTACAAATATTGATAATCTTTTGGTGGAATAACCCCACCTGCAATAACGATGATATCTTCACGACCAAGCTCCTTAAGTTCCTGGATCAATTGTGGAACCAATGTTTTATGTCCCGCTGCCAAGCTAGAAGCACCTACAATATGGACATCATTTTCTGCGGCTTGACGTGCTGTTTCTTCGGGTGTTTGGAAAAGCGGACCAATATCCACGTCAAACCCTACATCTGCAAAACTCGTTGCGATTACTTTTGCTCCTCTGTCATGACCATCTTGTCCCATTTTAGCTACCATAATCCGGGGTCTTCGCCCTTCCAGACGTGCAAATTCATCTGCCAACGCCTTAGCCAATTGGAAGTTTTCATCGTCTGATACCTCAGCTTGGTAAATACCTGATATAGAACGAATTATAGCTTGGTGTCTACCAAAAGTTACTTCTAAAGCGTCCGAAATTTCACCTAACGTTGCACGAACACGAGCTGCTTGCACAGCTAATTCCAATAAGTTTGCGCCATTGGTTGTGCCTGCTGTCAAGGCTTCCAAAGCTACTTTTACAGCATCCTCATTTCTAGATGCCTTGATAGAAGCTAGACGTTCCATCTGCTTGATACGCACTTCTTGGTTATCTACTTCCAATAATTCAATCGACGTTTCTTCTGTAGTTTGGTACTTATTTACCCCTACAATTACATCTCTACCGGCATCAATTCGAGCTTGTTTTCGGGCTGCTGCTTCTTCAATTCTCATTTTCGGAACACCCGCTTCAATCGCTTTCGTCATGCCTCCTAATTCCTCTACTTCTTCGATGAGCGCCCACGCTTTTTCCATCAACTCTTTCGTCAGGTATTCCACATAGTACGACCCACCCCAAGGATCTACGACACGGCAAATTTCTGTTTCGTGTTGGAGATATAATTGGGTATTTCGAGCGATACGAGCTGAAAAATCTGTTGGAAGTGCGATGGCTTCATCCAATGAGTTGGTGTGCAAAGATTGCGTATGCCCCAACGCCGCAGCCATAGCTTCAATACAAGTTCGGGCTACGTTATTGAATGGGTCTTGCTCTGTAAGCGACCAACCGGATGTCTGGGAATGTGTCCGGAGCGCGAGTGATTTTTCATCTTTGGGGTGGAATTGATTCACAATTTTTGCCCATAGAACACGCGCTGCACGCATCTTAGCAATTTCCATGAAGTGGTTCATTCCAATTCCCCAAAAGAAAGAAAGCCGAGGCGCAAATGCATCAATTTCCATGCCAGCCGCAATACCTGTCCTGAGGTATTCAAGTCCATCAGCAAGCGTATAGGCGAGCTCAATGTGAGCTGGTGCACCTGCTTCGTGCATGTGGTAGCCAGAAATGGAAATAGAATTAAATTTAGGCATATTTCGGGACGTATATTCGAAAATATCGCCAATAATACGCATGGATGGAGCAGGCGGATAAATGTAGGTATTCCGAACCATAAACTCCTTTAAAATATCATTTTGAATGGTACCTGTCAACTTTTGTGAAGGTACGCCTTGTTCTTCTCCTGCGACAATAAAAAAAGCCATGATGGGCAAAACCGCTCCATTCATGGTCATGGATACAGACATTTGATCCAAGGGGATTTGGTCAAATAAAATTTTCATATCTTCCACTGTATCAATAGCTACGCCGGCTTTTCCGACGTCACCAACTACCCGTGGATGGTCTGAATCATAGCCCCGATGCGTGGCTAAGTCAAAAGCAACGGAAAGTCCTTTTTGTCCAGCAGCTAAATTACGTCTGTAAAAAGCGTTGGACTCTTCCGCTGTGGAAAATCCCGCATATTGCCGAATTGTCCAAGGGCGTTTCACGTACATAGTACTGTAAGGCCCACGAAGAAAAGGTGCTATACCAGCTGTAAAACCAAGATGTTTTGCATCTGCTAGGTCTTCTTTGGTAAATCTTGGCTTGATTGAAATTCCTTCCGCTGTTCGAATTGACGACCTAGATTGGACTGTCTCGTTGGTCTTTTCTTCATTCACCTGACCAAATAAAGGAATAGAAGCAAAATCCGGTTTCATAATCAAATGATTGCTTGTTGATGAAAAGATAAAGTTACAACACAACGCGTAAAGTAGCTATTTGTCTTATTCATCAGAATAGATAAAAATGAACGGTATCTATGAAATTTAGCAATTTTATGTCCCTTTTCGTCTATTCCAGATAAATATATTCCACTTTTATCTCTACTAATTTACCTAAATTGTGTTGGAGGTAATCATTTATGTAACCTTATCAAAAGGAAGCTAAGCTTATTTAAGTGGTTAGCATAGGAACACATTGTCACAATCCCAATCGCTTTAAACCTATTTCTTTGCCTTCAACTGCGTATAAGCAAACGTATATCCATCTTTGATTGTCTCTTTGATGTCCTCTGTATTGAAGTCCGTTAACTGAATCGGAATAGGTTCGTTCGGACGAATGACCGTCAAATCAATGCGTTTCGTCAGATGAAAACCACCAAATCCGACGAGACTTTCGTTGTAGTTTTCTGCCCACTCAATATCGCTGTTTTCAAATTGATACACAGAGATATCCTTGATTCTTTCAACTAGACTAAAGAGACTGCGGTAATTAAACGGCTTGAGTTGTCTTTTTTTGGGATGGGTAGCTATGGCGTAGATTTCAGTAGCTCCATCTAAAATAGCTTGTTTCAAAGGTACAACCTCCCGCATTCCACCATCTGAAAACGCCATTCTGTGGTCTCCTCCAATTTGAATCACCGGCATGATAATCGGGATAGAACTACTTGCCCGGAGGTAATCCATAAAAAACTCTTCGGCAGGGGTTGCATAAAACATCTCGCCCGTATTTACATTCACCGCACCGACTTTGAGACGAACGGAACTTTGCCGTAAATGTGTTGGAGAAATATACGATTTCAACTTTTCATGCAACGGATTGGTGTCGATGAGTCCATCAAAGCGACGCATAAGCGTGTCAATCCCGAGTGTCCATTTCGATCGTAGATGGCCAATATCCGAAGGTTGCCGGATATTCTCCATCCAAAAATTAATTAGTTTTTTATTGATTAAATCCCAGTTAATATCTTGACCAGCAGCGAGTTGCTTCCCAGATTCATTCACCATAAATGAACCATTGAGTGCTCCTGCGGAAATCCCATATATCATATCTGGCTTAAAACCAGTTTCTAAAACCGCTTGAATAGCTCCTACCTGCCAAGCGCCTTTCAGGGAGCCTCCTCCCAATACCAATGCTTTCATGAATTATTTGCTTTTTTGAACAAAAAGCAGCGCATGAGCTATGCGCTGCTTCTCTTTTTATAATACTTCTTGAAATAAACGGAGTGTTCTGCTCCATGCCAGCTGGGCTACTTCTGCGTTGTATCGCGCGGTTGATGTATCGTTGTTGAAGGCATGTTGCGCTCCTTCATATATAAATTGTTCGTACGAAACCTTCGCTTCTTTCAAGGCCGCTTCATACCCATCCATACCCTTATTCACGCCTTCATCCAATCCTGCATAATGCAGCATCACCCTTGCTCGAATCTCTTTTACACGGGCGTTATCTGGCTGTCTACCATAATAGGCGACGGCACACGCGAGCTTCTCGGCGTGAATAGCTAAGTTATTTGCCATTGCACCACCCCAACAAAAACCGACACAGCCTACTTTTCCGTTACTCACACTTAACGACTGCAAGTAACCAATGGCGTTTACAAAGTTCTGGATTGTCGTGGGCATATCCAGTTTGGGAAATAAACTTCTTGCCATGTCGGAGTCTGCTGGTGTTCCACCAAGCGGCGAAAGACCGTCTGGGGCAAGGGCAATGTATCCAGCTTTCGCTACACGTCGGGCGACATCCCGAATGTGTTCATTTAGCCCCCTGTTTTCATGAATAACAATGACTGCGCCTCGTTTTTCCGTTGAATTAGGCATCACAAGATAGCCTTTCATTGTGATATCTCCGGATGGGTAAGTTACCTCGGTAGCCACAAGACTCGGGTCATCGGCAGGCACAAGTGGTTGATACGAACTGGGCATTTCAATCAGTGGCAAGACCGTTAAAGCTGCCGCAATACTTCCTGTAAGTTCTACCAATCGACGCATAAATTCCTCTCTTTTGAGTGGTTTGTGCGTGTATTCGTCGTACAAATCAATGATTTTTTGGTTCATCGTTTCGTTTTTTAGGTGGGTATGGTTTCCGTTTCTGGAATGAATTTCCTTTTGCATGTGCAGACGAATTGGTAGGTCTTTTTGTTGCACGATATTCGGGTGCTGGCCCGAGTCCAATCTCTGCAGTTATTGATTGCTTAACAACTTCATAACCAAGCAATTGCTCAATTTTTGGCAATTTATATTGATCTTTTTCATTGATGAATGTAATGGCAATACCGGTGGTATCTGCGCGGGCGGTTCGACCAATTCGGTGAATATAATCCTCAGC
>CAYNRA010000034.1:0-29532 GCA_964399465.1 uncultured Cytophagales bacterium | reverse complement strand
ATTATTGCTTCCTTGGCATTCCCTCCGAAAAAAGAACACGCGAAGGCATAAAACGGGCTATTGTTCTCTGAAAAACGTTGCATCTATCACTAGATGCAACGTTTTTTTTATGCAGATGAAAGAACGTATTCAATATATCCCTTCCTAAAAATTGTGCGTAAATAAGCCGATAGCACATCTCCCGAAAAGAAAAATTACGATTTCTTAAAACGGACGTAATCTTATTTAAACCCATGATTTATACATCAAAATACCCCAAAAGGAGTATTTCAGTACCTTCCCTATTCCCTTACTTTTGTTCAAGATTAAGATAAAGCAGTCTTTCAAAATAGAAACTAAATAACATGAAAAAAATCATCTTTCCACCGAGTGAAAAAATTCTTTATTTAAAAGGTTTTGACAATTATACTGAGTTTCATCTGACAGACATGCCCAAGGAAGTCAGTAGTTACACATTAAAAAAATACCAGAAACAGCACACACATTTTTTACGAATCACGAGAGCACACTTAATTAATCCGTCATTCATTCGTAAAATTTATGATCTTGGAAGAACGAAAGCTGTCGAGCTTTGTAATGGAGAAATCATTGTAGCAAGCCGAAGAAGAAAAGAGATTCTCAATACCTTTAGAGATTGAGCATCTCTCATTACTTCTTTTTTTCCTGCATTTTGGCTTATGTCAAAGCCAATTTATAGCTTAATTCTTCTCTTTTTTTGCAATTATTTGCAACATCTCACGTATTCTTGTGTCTTTAGAAAAAGTAAACGGCTTATCTTTTGGCAACAGAGAACTACGTCATTCCTCATGTAGAACTGATTGAACAATGCGCGCGCGGTGACCGCCGAGCTCAATACCGCGTATATCAACTTTATGCAAAATCAATGTTGCATGTTTGTATGCGTATTCTCCAAAATGTACAAGAAGCAGAAGACGTTTTGCAAGAAGCTTTTTTTGATGCCTTTACCAAGATGGAGACTTTCCGTTTTGAATCATCCTTCGGTGCATGGCTGAAGCAGATTGTCGTCCGGAAAGCTATCAATCAGCTTCGCCAACGCAAAATAGATTTTTTGTCTATCGATGCTTGGCAGGATTCTTTCTTAGAAGACACTGACGACCCCGACCTGCCCGAGCATACTACCGTAGAAAAAATCAATGCTGCCATTGCTCAATTACCCGAAGGATACCGCACCGTTTTGTCTTTGTATCTCTTTGAAGGATATGACCACGAGGAAATCGGACAAATATTATCCGTCAATGAAGTAACTTCCCGAACCCAATACTCAAGGGCAAAAAAACGTTTATTGTCTCTTTTATCTAATTCTTAAAGTAAAAATGAAGCTACACGAATATATCACCCAACACAAAGAAGAATTTGACACGTTCTCTCCGCAAGCTGAAGTCTGGGAAAACTTAGAAAAACGCCTCACTTCTGCTCAGCCAAAAAGGAAATTTCAATTGAAATTCACACACATAAAGTGGGTCGCTGGAATTGCTTTTGGTTTGTGTCTAGGCTATTATTGGGGACAGAAAAAGGATGATTGCGTACCTGTATCCAATGAATTTACGGCTTTACCGCCTGTGTATGCTCAGCAAGTCGCTTCCTACGCTTCACTCATTCAGACACGACGCGATAATTTGGAAGGCCTACGAAAAGAAAATCCAGATTTGTATGCGGAGTTTTCAGAAGAATGGCGCACGCTTGAGCAAAGCTACCAAACGCTCCGAACTGCACTCGCTCAGAATCCAAACCAAGAGGAAATTCTACGCGCCATGATTCAAAATCTACGCTGGCAAGCCGATATTTTGGAAAAACAATTATCTGTGATGCACACCATTCAAACAAAAGAAAATGAAGCAAAAGATGAAATGGTTTATTAAGAGTTGGCTCATTTTATTTGCCTTACACACACAAGCGCACCAAGACCCAACCGCACTACTCATTGAGAGAAAAAAAAGCTATTCGTTTACGTATTCGCTAAAGTCTTCCGATAAAATAAGTGTCGAAAACCAATTTGGGGATATACGTATTGTCTTTTGGGAGAAACCTCAAGTGGCTGTTTCTATTCAAATATCGGCTTCAAGCGCATCGGATGCACTTGCACAACGTTTTTTGGCACAAACCACTGTCTCAGCGACCAAACAAGAAGGAGGTGCGTATTTCAAAACAATCCTGAAAAAATCGTCTATTCCTGTTCACAGCTACCAAAACAAAGGAGAAAGTAACAAAGTACGCATTGACTATGTCGTTCAGATGCCTAAAAACAACGAATTGAACATCGTAAATTCGTTCGGAGATATTCATTTACCTGACTACCCAACCAAGCTTTCTCTCCAACACAGCTACGGTAATTTATATACCAATCGACTGAAGAACAACGAAAACCAAGTTCAACTTTCGTTCGGAAAAGCAGTCATCGAAGCACTCGAAGGAGGTCAATTTAAGGCTTCTTATTCTTCTGTTTGGCTGGACGAAGCTCGGAACTTATCACTTCAAAATAGCTTCGGAGATTTACACATTAAACTTGCTGAAAACATCAAAGGAAATATCAGTTATTCGACCGGATTAATTGAGAAAATCAAAGAAGCAGCGCACCTTCAGCTCTCCTATTCACATAAATTTGGTATTGGAGAAATCGATAGAAACACCAAGGAAATTGACATTCAATCGTCTTTTTCAGAAATTGAACTACCCAAAACGCAAGAGAAAGGAGCGTACGAGTTCTTCATTCAAGGTAAACATGCACGGTTCAAATACGAGGGTTCACAACCCATAATTTTTCAAAAAAACACAGAAAAGGAGCCTAACACTACGCCAAGCTCCTCTTTCCGGATGTATCGTGGGAAAATCGGAAATGTCCATGCTCCTGAAACCCGCATCATCATCCAATCCAATTATGGAAATATTCGAATTCGCTGATAATCAAAGCTTTAATAAAGAATATCCGTGTGACTGGAAATGCGTAATGCCCAACATAGCCCCGTGCAATACTTTGATATTTGGGTTGCGCGGGGAATCAACAAAGTTACGCGCACGCAAAGATTGACCGCAAATATAAAATTTCACCCCAGCCTCCGCCAAAGTATTTATCACTGCCGTATTCGGATTTTTCACTTGGAATACTTGCTCATACGCGCTATCTGCTAGAATAACAGGCGTTGCTTCAAAATGTAAAATGACCACAATGTCTAGTTTCTCTTTGGGCAAACCTGCAAGTCCATAAAGATTCATCACCCGCGCGACTAACTCAAAAGCAGGATTCATTGAGGCAGCACTTTTTGCTCCTTGCGTGATGTCCACCACAATCTTGTATTTTTGCTTTCGATTGATGATGTTTTCAGACTCAGGAATCTCATAAACACCTCCATAGTGAGCAATAATCGGAAATTTCTTCTCTTGGGCTTGTGCTTGCCAAGTAAACATAGAAAGTAAAAAGCAGAAACTTAGTACATTTTTCAACTGCATAATTCTTTTATTTTTGGTTTAAAGAGGTATAAACGTACGAATAATCGCACCGAAATAAAAAGAAAGAAGTCCTGTACAAATTGCTTGACACACAGGACTTCTTTCTTTCTTTATTTAACCACAAACGTCTTTTTTTCTACACCTACACCTTTGATTGTCAGGGATTTCCAATGCGCAGGTAACTTTGTTTTTAGTTGAATGATTCCTTCGTCTGTTAAATCCAAACCACCAAATCCATTGATTAATGTTTGCAAATAACCGCCTGCTCCTGTCGCAAAATAAGGATTTGTTCCACCAGCTGTTTCTGCTAAAACGCCAAACGGAGGAACTTCGTTGGGTTTGTAACTATCCATATATACTTTGTATGCTTGTTCTGTATTTCCTAGACGGCTTTGCAAGATAGAAAAAACAGCGTGAGCCATCGCAGGGCTACTTCCTTTCATTCCTGGTTGATTATCACCCAATCTTGCCCAATAATAATCAACATCTTTTTTGATTTTCTTCGGGTCTGTCACTTGTTTTAAAGGATATGCCAACAAATTAACATCGGCTTGTTTGATCGTTTCACCGGCATAACTGGCATGTTCTTTGGTGACACCATCTGGCAATTGTAAAATCACCAAATTCTCTTGAATGTCTTTCCAAACAGGATTTAAAGGCTTTCCTATCACTTGTGCAGCTTGATTTGCATAACCCAGTACTTCTTTCACAATTCCGTTTGTAAACGCATTATCGTCCACGTTTTCAGCCCATTCATCCGCACATACTACGTTGATAATGTGACACTTACCCTCTTTGTCTTTTTCCACACGGCTTACCCAGAAATCAGCTACTTCTTTCAACATAGGATAGCCTTTTTCTTGTAGCCAACTTTTATCTTTGGTCACTTGGTAATATTTCCAGAACGAAAACCCAACACAAGCTGTAATATGGTGTTGAAAAGGGCCCGTCAATGCCCATACAGGCGTGGACTCTTGTCCGTCTTGGTCTGATTCCCAAGGAAACATCGCTCCTTTGTAACCGTGTGCTTTGGCATTAAACCGCGCAGCTTCCAGACGTTCAAAACGATAATCTAACATGGATTTTGCCAATTCGGGTTTCAGAGCTAAAATCGGAGGATACATCCATAATTCAGTATCCCAAAAAACGTGACCATTGTATCCTAGACCTGACAATCCCATCGGCGAAGGGCTGTATGCCGTACCTTCTCGTAGGAACGAATACAAATTATAAAGGGCAAACCGAGCAGCGCGTTGGGCTTCGTCATCTCCTTCAATGATAATATCGGAAGTCCAAAGTTCTTGCCAAGCAGCGGCATGTTTTTGGCGCAATCTCGCTGTTTTTTCCAGCGCGGCAAAAATCGTCAAGCGCTCTGCCTCGTTGTGCGGGTCAGCTACATGTGCCGAAGAAATGACAGAACCCACCACAGTAAAGCGGTATGTTTCGCCGGCTTTTAACTTTTTAGTGAATTTCAGGCGGTGCATGCCATAATCCCATTCCTCGTGAACAAGTGCCGGCTCTTTGCCTCTTTCTTCTTCAAAAATAAAGGAGTTCGAAGCCGCAACTGTATGTCTGCCCGTAGGAGATTTCGCCACTGAAGTCATCAAGGGAATCAAGGAATGAGGACGGTCAATGAGGTGATAGGAGTTTTTCACATCTCGGAGAACCTCCGGCGCTTGAATAATGCTATGCGGAGTAATCTCACACGCAGATTTTGCTGTAATACGTACCTCCGTCAAAGCCGTATAAGGCAAATGACGAAGCGCCATTAATTCAGTTTGAACAGACACTTTTTCATGTTCAAAACGAGTCACCAAAACGCCATCATTCATACGAATTGTTTGCGTATAACCTGTCATATCTTTAGGTCCTAAGCGCCGCCCGTCTAAATCTAAATCCAGGTTAGCAAATTCAAAAACTTTCAAAATATTTGATACACGCCCTCTTCCGTAGGTATCAAATGCGCCATTGAGTACCACTTCTTTGACTTTTAGGGGCTGCGCCGATGAGGTCAGTCCAATCATTCCGTTTGCTACGGTCACACCGTAATAGTGTGTCGGATCTACTTCTTTTGCTGTGATTTCCCATTGTGCCACGGCTGCCCAGGAAATCAGCCAAGCGAAACCGCTCAAAATATGTTTTTTCATTGTATCTATAGGTTAATTCGTATTATTTTTCAAATTCCAGCTTGCTTCAAACCTTTTTTCAGTTCTTCCGCCCAAACGTGGTAGCCCATTGCATTCAAATGCAATTTATCCTGGATGAACAGCTCTGCTTTGGGCTCTCCCTCCTCATTTAAAAAAGCAGGCGAAGTTTGAATAAAATGGAGATTCGATTTACTTTCACAATACGTACGAATGAGTGTATTTACCTCCTTGATTTGCGACCAAACCTTCCATCGACTCTCTGTCGGTGTAATTTCGATGAAAACAATCGGTTTGTTTTTGTGCTTTTGACGAATTTTCTTCTCTACAGCTTTGAAAAGTTGCAAAACCTCTTTTGGAGTTCGGTCATCTGGCGTACCTGTGATGTCATTGGCAACAAAAATAAGTACCGCTTTGGCATCATGCTTTGCTACAAGCCGCTCTGTATAGAACAATAAATCCGTAAATTTTGCACCACCGTATCCACGGTTAATCATTTCATACGGCGCCATGTCCTCCTTTATATTGCCCCAAAGTCGAAAACTAGACGAGCCCAAACACAAAATAGCTTCTGAACTGTATTTTTCGGTTTGGTCTTTTTTCTCCAATTGTTGAATGTCTTTCTCCCACGATTTCGCGGCTTCTTCGTAGCGCTTAAAAGGTGTACACTGCACAAGGACAAAAGAAAAGAGAAGGACGAAAAAAATATTTCTCATTCGTTATTTTGGTTAAATGGGTTGAAATTGAGTTGAATTAAAACAAAAATACAGTTAATTCGATGTATCTCACTAGAAATAGAGACGAATCTACCCATATCATCCGCTATAAACGGCCATTTACTCCCAGAACAATCGATTTAAACAATAAATATTTGGATGTCAAATAACTGATAAACAGATTCTTGCAAATGTATATACAAGATAAATTGAACGAATTGAATAATTAATAGGAATAAATAGATGTTTAGACAAGATTTTAAGTTTATCCCGACTCATTCCACAGAAAGCCCTTTATTTTTGCAGATTACTTATTCAGTATTTATCCCTTGAAAGCACCCGACAGCATCTTTACGCTTCAGTTTTGGCTTCTTTGCCTTAGCTCTTTTTTATTCTTCTCTAGCTTTAATATGCTCATTGCCGAGCTACCTGACTATCTTACCAGCATGGGTGGTGAAGAATACAAAGGACTCATTATAAGCCTATTCACTGTTACTGCTGGACTCTCAAGACCTTTCAGTGGAAGACTCACCGACAAGATTGGACGCGTGCCCATCATGGCATTTGGTTCCCTCGTTTGTTTTGTCCTTGGTTTTATGTATCCACTCGTCACAACCGTTTTCCCGTTTTTATTCCTACGCCTCCTGCATGGTTTTTCAACAGGGTTTAAACCGACGGGTACTTCTGCATACATTGCAGACATCATGCCTTTCAACCGGCGCGGTGAAGCCATGGGACTGCACGGGCTTGTAGGTAGTTTGGGCATGGCAATTGGCCCTGCGCTTGGCAGCTGGATTGCCCTGACATTTTCTATCAATACACTTTTTTACACCTCTTCCGCTTTTGCCTTTCTGTCCATTGCCATTCTTTCCAATATGAAAGAAACCTTGCCAGAAAACCAACGCGAAAAACTCGGCTGGCAGTCGTTCAAATTAACGAAACAAGACTTGTTCGATACCTCCGTTTGGCCGGTCGTTATCGTTATCTTTTTCACCTCATTTAGCTTTGGTGCAGTTGCGACCTTAACGCCTGACCTCAGCAAGCTCATTGGACTAGAAAACAAAGGATTTTTCTTCCTTATTTATACCCTCGCTTCTTTGGTAATCCGAATTATTGCCGGAAAATGGTCGGATAAAAATGGGCGTGTCACTGTTCTTATTCTTGGTTGTGGTGCATTGATCATTGCCATGATCTTGACGGCTTTCTCCACCAACGTACTGATTTTCACGCTTGCTGCCTCTATGTATGGCGTAGCGATGGGCATTATTTCACCCATTTCACAAGCTTGGACGATTGATTTATGCGACGATGCCAATCGCGGACGCGCCATTGCGACGATGTACATAGCACTAGAAACAGGTATCGGTATTGGCGCGTTCTTCCCAACGCTAATTTACCAAAACGACGCGACCAAACTTCCGTGGGCATTTTTATCAACTGTCTTGTTTGCGCTTGTTGCCTTTTTCTATTTGCTCCATTACCGCAAAAAAGGAAAGTTAAAAAGTATTTCTTTTTCGTGAAGGAGGTGTGCATCTCCAAACCGATTTATTCATTTTATTGGTCGCTAATAATGGCTTTTTAGCCCATTTTCTTAGAAAAAATAGTGGTATTTAATGATTTCATAGTACATTGTAAAGAATTTTAAAAATTAGTTACAGACCTAATCAACCACCTAACCAATTCAAAAAATGGGTACTTCCAGAAGAAAATTCCTTGGAACGCTCGGTGCTGTCTCGGCACTAGCTTCCACGCAAGGTTTTGCCAAACCATTTTCTATCATCAAAAGTCTTTCGATAAGCCCCAACGATAAAATCCGAATTGCAACCATCGGGATGGGGATACAAGGACATTATGACACCAAAGCCGCTCTCCGAAACGAAGGCATTGAACTCGTCGCAGCAGCCGATTTATATACCGGACGACTCGACCGCGTGAAACAAACATTCGGAAAGGATATCTTCACTACTCGCGACTACCGCGAAATCCTGCAACGCCCTGACGTAGATGCTGTACTTGTCGTTACCCCAGACCACTGGCACGATAAAATCACAATTGATGCCCTACAAGCAGGAAAACATGTCTATTGCGAAAAACCAATGGTTCATCAAATCAATCAAGGAAAAGCCGTGATTGACGCTTGGAAAAAGTCCGGAAAAACCATGCAAGTAGGTAGCCAACGCATCAGTGGTGCTGTTTTTGCCGAAGCCAAACGACTACTTCAAGCAGGTGAAATCGGTGAAATCAATTACGTGGAATCCAATAGCGACCGTTTCAGTGCCATTGGTGCCTGGAATTACTCCATCCCGACAGATGCCTCTCCTGCAACGGTTGACTGGGACACGTTCCTACGCAACGCCCCAAAAACACCCTTTGACGCCAAACAGTTTTTCCGTTGGAGAAATTACAAGGAATACGGCACAGGAGTAGCTGGCGACTTGTTTGTTCACCTCATCACGGGCGTACATCATGTTACAGACTCTATCGGGCCTGAACGAATTTTTGCTTCTGGCGGACTCAGTTACTGGAAAGATGGTAGAAACGTGCCGGATGTCATGGTGGCTATTCTTGATTACCCGAAAACAGCACAACATAGTGACTTCCAAATGGTTTTACGTGTGAATTTTGCCAATGCGGGTACTATCAATAATAATACGCGCATTATTGGAACAGAAGGGCAAATTGATTTATCTGGAAATGGTGTTGTTTTAAGTAAAAAGAAACTTCCCAAAGCACCTGGTTACAGTGGCTATGACAGCTACTTCACGTTTTCGGATGAACAGCAAGCAGAATTTAAGAAATCCTACGATGCTCAATATTCAGAAGCAGATAGAAAGGGAGAGCCTGTCAAGGAAATCAAATTCACGCCACCCGTTGGCGACGATGAGCATAAAAATCACTTCGCTGACTTTTTCGCAAATGTCCGTTCAGGTAGTCAAAAAACAATTGAAGACCCAATTGTGGGCTTCCGAGCAGCAGCACCTGTTTTGGCTTGTAATGATAGCTACTTCCAGAAAAAACCTATCGGTTGGAACCCTACAGACATGAAGTTGAAAAAATAAAAATCAACCCATTTATCTTCAAAAAAGACTCCTCAAAAGGGAGTCTTTTTGCATTCCTAACCAATTTATAAGATAAAACTACTAAATTCGCAGTTCATAAAATGGTAAAAAAATGACACAATTCATGTACATCACTTGGGATGTCAGCCCAGTTATTTTTAAAATAGGTGGTTTCGAGCTACGTTGGTACGGCTTGCTTTTCGCTGCTGGATTTGTACTTGGCTATCAAATCCTTGCCCGTATTTTCAAATTAGAAAAACAAAAAGAAGAAGCCCTCGACTCCCTCCTATTGACCATGATTATCTCGACCGTACTCGGTGCGCGTATCGGTCATTATGTTTTTTACGAAGGATATCGTTTTGCAGATGCGCCCATTCAATTCATCATCGATATGCTCGTACCACCGTATGCCGGACTTGCTAGCCACGGCGCGAGTATCGGTATATTAATTGGTTTATACATCTATACAAAAAAACAAAAAGCGACGTATTTGTGGGTGACAGACCGCGTAGTAATTGCTGCGGCACTTGGGGGCGCATCTATTCGCTTAGGGAATTTAATGAACTCCGAAATCGTCGGGAAAGCAACGGATGTTTCTTGGGCATTTTTGTTCAAACAGAATACGGAGTTTGAACAAGTTCCGCGCCATGCCGCTCAATTATACGAAGCACTCAGCTGCTTGGTTCTATTTGGTATCCTGCTTACTTTGTATAATAAATGGAAAGAAAAAGCCCCTGCAGGTGCATTAACAGGACTATTTTTTACTTGGATTTTTACCCTTCGTTTTTGCTACGAATTTCTAAAAGAAAACCAAGAGGATTTTGAAAACACCATGACCCTCAATATGGGGCAAATACTTAGTATCCCACTCGTTATTTTTGGTTTGTATTTACTGTATCGCTCCCTTTTGAGTAAAAAACCCTTAACGATATAAACCCTTAAGGTACTTTTCTGGACGTAGAAAAGTACCTTTTTTTGCGTATATTCTAAATAGTATGCTTGCATAATATTAGCAAATGATTAAATTTGTTCTTCCTAGACGACTCAAAATCGTATAAATAAGTACATAGTAAGTAAAAGGCGAAAAAGGAACTACCCGTTATGAAGAAAGAAAAAACCATTGATTTCCATATTAAATGGTGTTGGCATGCCATATCCAGAATGTATAATGTGTATGCAAGCCAAAATGACATGTCTATGGCTATCGGTTATGTATTATTAAACATCGACAGCGAAAAAGGAACACCTGCCACGAAAATCGGCCCATCTATCGGAATGGAACCGCGAAGTTTGACGCGAATGCTCAAAACCTTGGAAGAAAAAGGCTGGATTTACCGCCAGACAGACAAAGAAGACAAAAGATACGTCAATGTTTTCTTAACAGAAGAAGGAAAAAAGAAACGAAACTTTGCCCGTGCAGGCGTTATTGAGTTCAATAACCGAATCCAAGAAGCAATTCCTGTCGAGAAAATGGCTATTTTCTATGAGGTCATTCAACAAATCAAAGATACAGTTGAAAAACAAACAGCCGATACCAAAGCCATCATCAGTCAGTTATCCATTCCACTCGAAAAAGTAGATGATATTGACCTTACCTCCTAATTTGGTATGACTCGGTTTGTATTCCTTTTTTGCTTCATTTTCTCTTTCTTTACTTCGTCAATTCTTTGTGCACAAGGACTTATGTACTACCCATTTACGTCTCAAGTAAGTGTTAGTACCAATCCAACCAAAAAAGTTTGGCTCGATTCAAAATGGCAAACAAATTCTTTTTTTTCGAGCTTAAGTACTGAAATCTCTCCCTTCTTAAACATCAGCCCATCTCCGAAAGCACGACTTTATGTGGGCGCAGGCATTCGGGCAAATTTTATTCCCTTACTTACCTCCACTTCTGCAGAAATCACCGAAGGCTACTTTGCGACAGTCGGTGTCAGGTCCGCATTGTTTGCAGCCTATCCACAAATTCAGGTGGGTTTTGAGCTATCTCCCTATGTACATCGCTCATTTGAAATCGGTTTAATCCGTACATCCTTAGGAATTGGGTATTATTTCAAGAATTGAGTAGTATTGTAGTTTATTTTATCTAAAACCTTTTCAACAAAGAAAAACGAATGAGAAAATGGTCTATCTTCGGGATGACATTGCTGTTTTCGGGGGCTCTCTTTGCTCAACAGCGTCCTGCGTCTCCTTACAAAGCAAACGATAAGTTTGAACAACTCGGAACCCAGCTTCCTACTCCCAACACCTACCGAAATGCCGCTGGAGCACCTGGAAAGGAATATTGGCAACAAAAAGCAGATTACAACATCAAGGTGGAGCTAGACGATGTCAATCAACGACTCAAAGGCTCAGAGAAAATCACGTATACAAATAATTCACCCGATGCCTTGACGTATCTGTGGGTTCAATTGGACCAAAATCACTTCAAAGCCGGTTCTATTGCACAAGTATCCAAAGCCTCTAGCATTAACCCTGAAAGAGGTGCACAAGCAAGTACTTTGCGTGGACTTGACGGAAAAACAGCCCGCGATTTTGGCTTTGAAGTCACCGCAACCAAAGATGCACAAGGTAAAAATTTAAAAACTACCATCAATGAAACCATGATGCGTATCGACTTACCTAGTCCTTTATTGACCGGTCAGTCTTTCGTATTCCAAATTGATTGGGCATTCAATATCACCGACGTAAATCGCGAAAGAGGCCGCAGCGGCTACGAATTTTTCCCGAAAGACGGTAATTATTTGTACGAAATGGCGCAGTGGTTTCCACGAATGGCAGTTTATGACGACATAAATGGCTGGCAACACAAGCAGTTTTTAGGACAAGGTGAATTTGCTCTTGTTTTTGGCGATTACCACGTTGAAATCACCGCACCCAACGACATGGTTGTTGGTGCAACCGGTGAATTAATCAATGCAGATAAAGTTCTCTCTGCTACACAGAAAAAAAGATTAAAAGAAGCTGAAACAGCTAAACATCCGGTTCTTATTGTCTCGCAAGAAGAAGCTGTAGCAGCAGAAAAAGGAAGACCTACAGGGACGAAAACATGGATTTTTGAAGCTAAAAACGTGCGTGACTTTGCCTTTGCTGCCTCCAGAAAGTTCATCTGGGATGCGATGCGCGTCGATGTTGAAGGAAAGAAGGTCTGGGCAATGTCCTTGTACCCGAAAGAAGGAAATCCACTTTGGGGACAATATTCAACTCGTTTGGTAGCACATACATTGGTTAATTATTCAAAACGCACGTTCGCGTATCCGTATCCTGTCGCGTATTCCGTTCATGGGCCTGTTGGTGGAATGGAATACCCAATGATGAGTTTCAATGGCGCACGTCCACAAGAAGACGGTACTTATAGCGAAGGCACGAAGAATTTTTTAATTCTTGTTATCATTCACGAAGTAGGACATAACTTCTTCCCGATGATTGTTAATTCTGACGAGCGCCAATGGAGCTGGATGGATGAAGGTCTAAACTCTTTCTTAGAAGGACTTACATGTTTGGAATGGGATAGAAATTTCCCTGCTCAAGGCATTGAACCACAGTATATCGTGGAGTATATGCGCATTGAGCCAAGCAAGCAAAATCCTATCATGAGTAATTCAGATAATATTTTGCCAGGTACATTTGGACCAAATGCGTATTCAAAACCAGCTACTGGCTTAAATATTTTGCGCGAAACGGTTATGGGGCGTGAATTATTTGACCACGCTTTCAAGGAATATTCAAGACGTTGGATGTTCAAACATCCTTCTCCTGCTGACTTTTTCCGGACAATGGAAGATGCTTCAGGCATGGACTTAGACTGGTTCTGGAAAGGCTGGTTCTATGGTGTAGATGCCGCTGACCAAGCCATCGCTGAAGTAAAATGGTATGCACTTGATAGCCAAGACCCCGAAATAGTGAAGGCCGAAGCACGCAAAGAACAAGAAGCCAAAGCAAGAACAATTGGCAATATGCGCAACGAAAAAGACATTCCTACGACTGTCGTTGAAGCAGACCCAACCATGCGTGACTTTTACAATAGCTACGACCCACTTGCAGTCACAGCCGCAGATAAACAACGCTATGAAGGGTTCTTAAAAACACTCTCGGACGAAGAAAAAGCATTGTTAGCTGATAATAAGCATTATTACGAATTGACTTTATCCAATAAAGGTGGATTAATCATGCCTATTATCTTGCAAGTGGTTTATGAAGACGATACGAAAGAAGATATCCGGATTCCAGCGGAAGTTTGGCGTTTGAATGATCAATCGTTCAAGAAAAGCATCGCTACGGTGAAGAAAGTCAAGCAATTTAAGCTAGACCCTTACTTTGAAATTCCAGATATTGATACCTCTGACAACGTTTTCCCACGTGAACCTGAGGCGCCTAGCAAGTTCCAATTGTTTAAGCAACGGACAGGTGGAAATTCTTCCAACCCAATGCGTGAAGCCAAACAAAGCCAGGTAGGTGCAACACAATCTAGCAAAAACTAAGTAATTATAAGCACTTTTTATATTGCAGGGAGTTTCCTATTCAAGTAGGAAACTCCTTGTCTTTTTCACGCTTCTTTAAAACAGCTAAAATTGCCTCTTTTGAAGGGAAATCGTGTGTTTTTTTATAAATAATCGCTTGGCTGATTGTCAGGCTTTCAGCTAGGTTATCTAGTTTTTTTCGTATCATTTTGTGTTGGCGGCTTGTATCGTAAAAACTAGGTACAAACGCAATGCCCATATCCAATTCAACCATATTACAAAGTAAATCCAGCGAAGAAACTTCTTGGAAACTTTTAGCCCGTCTATCTATTCCCTTTTGAATACAAAACTGTTCAATTTCTGTATAAATTGGGTGCGATACTTTTTCAATTTCTATCCATTTCTCACCGAGTAAATCCGCCGTTTCTATGATGTCTTTTTGCGCTAACCGATGGCTGGAGGACACGATTAATTCAAGGTGACCATGTACCAAAGCCAGTCCTTCCAATTCATCAAATCGTAGAGGAAGAATAGAAATTCCTACGTCAATTTGTTCTTTCATTGCAGCCAATTGCACTTCTTGAAAAGTTGGAAACTCCATGATACGTAAATCAACGTCGGTCAGAAAAGAAGATAAAACATGAAGAAGTTCAATGATACGTTCCTTCATCAACATTTTATAAATGCCTAATCGAATAACCTTTCGACTTTTTGCCAATTGCTTTACATCTTCCTCTAACTGCGCCAATTGAGCCAGAATTTTCTTGGATTCCGTCCAAAGCAAATGACCTGCTTCCGTCAGTTCTACTCGCCTATTTTGTGCTCGTTGTTGTTTGGAAAACAATTCTACCCCTAAATTCTCCTCTAAATGTTTGATTTGCTGACTCAATGCCGGCTGTGAAATATACAGTTTCTCAGCAGCTCGACTGAAATGGCGCTCCTCTGCCACCGCCACAAAATAGATCAATTGCTTTGTATCTATCTTCATTCAAAAAACTTATATTAATATATATAAATGTATAAATTATATTCAATAATGAGATAAAATCAGACAAAATTAGGAATAATATATAAATCAATATAAGAAATACTTATATAATAATTCAAATTTAGTATTGGACAATAAGGCGTTACATTCCGAGATTTGCTAAAAAATTAATCCCATGGAATTAGTATCAACTCCTAGTATTCATACACAAACTGCTGATATTCTGCCTCTTCTTGGGACAGACCACATCGAATTTTACGTTGGCAATGCCAAGCAATCCGCATTTTTCTATCAAAATGTATTTGGGTTTAAAGTCGTTGGTTACGCAGGACCTGAAACAGGTATCCGCGATAAGGCATCGTATATTTTGGAACAAGGCAAAATACGAATTGTATTAACGACCTCCTTAGTAGCTGATTCTGTTATTTCAGAGCATGTTCGTAAGCACGGAGATGGCGTAAAAGTTTTGGCACTCTGGGTGGACGACGCCACTGCGGCATTCCATGAGACAGTCGCACGCGGCGCAGTGCCCGTTGCTGAACCTACCCATCTTAGCGACGAGAACGGCTTTGTCATTACTTCTTCTATCCAAACGTACGGTGATACGATTCATACCTTTGTTGAGCGAAAAGCATACAATGGCGTATTTTTACCCGGATTTAAGCCCTATTCATTAGGAAATTTCACAGAAAGTGTTGGTTTAAAATACATTGACCACTGCGTCGGAAACGTTGCTTTGGGAGAAATGGACGAGTGGGTAAAATTCTATAGTGATGTCATGGGTTTCAAATTATTATTAACCTTTGACGACCAAGATATTTCAACAGAATATTCTGCGCTGATGTCCAAAGTAGTGTCGAATGGAAACGGATACATCAAATTTCCAATCAATGAGCCAGCCGAAGGATTGAAGAAGTCGCAAGTGGAAGAATATTTGGAATTTTACAATGGGCCAGGTGTACAGCACATTGCTGTGGCAACAGAGGATATCGTCGCGACAGTTCGTGCATTACGCTCACGAGGTGTTGAGTTTTTAGAAGTTCCAGCAAGTTATTATGACGATTTACTCGACCGTGTGGGTAAAATTGACGAAGACATTGCTCCACTTCGTGAATTAAATATACTGGTCGATCGTGACGAAGAAGGCTATCTTTTGCAGATATTTACTAAACCAGTAGAAGATAGACCCACATTATTCTTCGAAATCATCCAAAGAAAAGGCGCAACTTCTTTTGGGAAAGGAAATTTCAAGGCATTGTTTGAAGCCATAGAAAGAGAGCAAGCCCGCAGAGGAAACCTATAATTTACAAATACACTTCATCTTACATACGTTTAAACCGATACAGGTAGGGCGCTCGATGTGCCCCACCTGTATATTTTTTTTCAATACGCTCTAATTTGCCTGACGAAAGCATTTTTCGCTGAAAATTTGTGCGAACAAAAGAAGTACCTAAAATCGTTTCATATACCAATTGAAGTTCCCCCATCGTAAAAAATTCGGGAAGTAAATTGGAAGTAATTGCCTGATTATCTATATCTCTTCTTAAACAATAAAGTGCCTTTTCCATAATTTGTGGATGATCAATAAAAAGAGGAGGAACTTCTTGGATATCATACCATTGGCAACTATCTGAAATCTCATCAACCTGCGGAATTACCTGCGTGAAATCAACCAAAGCATAATAACCAATTGATAAAAAACGATCATAAATCCAGTGATTTTCACGCAAAGGTTTTCCAGCTGCTTCAAGAAGTTGCATGCTTAATGCAGGGTTATTTCTCCCTACTTTTCCAAACGTAGCAAATTGTTCCAAGTAAATATCTTTTACACCGGCTCTTTCCCAAAGCACTCGCGCAGCAGCAGCATCAATATCTTCATCATTCCGAATAAAACCTCCTGGTAATGCATATACATCTGAGTTCTTGAATTTGAGTACCAAAACTTTTAATTGTTGATTATGAAAACCAAAAATCACACAATCAATAGAAACTTGAGAAATATAGTTCGTCTTGCGCGTATGTTGATACACGTCAGAGGGTTGATTCATCATTGAAATAAAGTATCAGGTTAAAGTATACCAAAAATACAGAGTTTTAAAAAATATTGTATAAAATTGATATGCAATTTTCTTTTTTTTGGAAAAGTCTGTAATATTGTATCAAAATGATACAATGAATCTATCATTTATTCAACCTTATAAAAAACATGCATAAAACCATTTGCATACTCTATTTAACCCTATCGATGAGTATTTTGGGGGGAGGAACACAGCGGACTTACGGTCAAAACGCAGGTCCTCAGGTAGTTAGTTTTCATTCAACAGTTGATGACACCGAGCAGCCTTATGGTCTCTACCTCCCACCCAAGTACACCCCCAAGAAAAAATACCCTCTCGTTGTCATGCTTCATGGAGCGGGTTCTAACCACCGCCTTTCTTTACGCCGTGTGTTTGGCGAAAGCAACCGCCCTGGTGAAAATGATGTTGAAGCCAGCCTTTATTTTCCTAAATGGAAAGATGTCGACATGATTGTCATTAGTCCGTATGCCCGTGGAACTATGGGTTACCAAGGTGTTGCTGAAAAGGATGTTTGGGATGCTATTACCGATGTAAAAAAGCGTTTTTCAATAGACGAAGACCGTACCTACCTCACGGGTCTTTCCATGGGCGGCGGTGGAACTTTGTGGATTGGCTTGACCCGTTCAGACTTTTGGGCAGCTATTGCGCCCGTATGTCCAGCACCTCCTCCCGGTACAGATATTTACTTTCCGAATGCCGCAAACGTACCCGTTCATATGTTTCAAGGAGATGCAGACCCGGTTGTTCGAGTGGAAGGAACTCGCAAAATTGTAGAAGCTATTCGACAAACGGGCACAACGCTTGCCTACGACGAGTATCCAAACGTGCAACACGATAGTTGGGTAAACGCGTATCAAAATGGTGCTATTTTTGACTGGTTTAAGCCATTTAAGCGCAATCGTTTTCCAGAAAAAGTAGTACTTACTACATCGCAACTACGTTATAACAAGGCTTTCTGGCTAGAAGCTACTCATTTTACTGTTGGCGATACCGCACAAGTGATTGCCCGATTTACAGCCAAAAACCAACTAGAAATAGAAGCAAAGAAAGTCAATGCATTTACTTTGCACCTGGAAGGACACCCACAAGTTTCTCTTTCAAAAAGCATTCGTGTACAACTCAATGGGCAAACCATTGATGCTGTATCAACCTCTTCGGGGCTTGTCTATTTTTCTCTAAATGCAGAAGGGAAATGGATTAATGAAGCGAAGAAACAGGCAGAAGAAAATAAAAAACCTTTCTTGGAAGGTCCGATGATTGATGCCTTCTCCGACAGACATATTTATGTGTATGGAACAGCAGACAACCCAACACCAAAGGAACTCGAAAGAAGACGAAAAGAAGCACTAGAAGCTGCGGAATGGTCATTTCACAGAGGAGATTTCTTGGGAAGGGTAATGGTTTTCCCTCGTTTGATGGCAGACAGAGAAATTCGTCCGAATGATATAGAACGTTCGAATCTCATACTTTTTGGTACTTCGCAGACAAATCAACTGATTAACCGACTTGCGTCTAATCATCCTTTGCAACTGAAGGAAAATCAAGTACAGAATTATAGTTTGACGTACATTTATCCAAACAAAAACCGGTATCTGCTGATTAACTCGGGCATTGCGTGGTGGAAATCTGCGGGACAAGACCCGAATGGACTTTTAGCGCGTCTGTCTGTACCTGGGCCGGCAGGAAAATTAAGAGGAAAAGGAGATTTCATTTTATTTGAGAAAGACAATGCAAACCACATTTGGAGTGGTAGTTTCAATGAAAACTGGCAAATTGGAGAAAAAGAGAAAACCGAATTAAAAAAATCTAATGCACTCATTCTGAAATAAATAAACATATTTTTATCAATAAAATGAGGTCAATTATCAAAAGGTAATTGACCTCATTTTATGTTTATATTGCTATTCAAGCTAATATTATTTAATATGACTAAGGCAAATTAGTGCATATTGGTACAGTTTTTGTAAATCTGCGATGTGGAGAATCAGATTTTATTACTACAATTTAGTGCAAAGTCACTTCCTCCTTTATTCATTCAAATTATTTTAACATCCCAATGAGAAAAATTAGTCAATTGTCCGCATTTGTACTTGGATTGGTGTTCATTTCCCAAGCCAACGCACAAGATTCTAACACAGATAACCACCAGATTACGGTAGTTGTACCTACGGTTGCTCTACTTGATTTAGAAACAGCTGCAAATAAAAATTTTACAGCAAGTTTCGTACAGCCAACTCCTTTGGAAGCGGGTCAAAAAATTGATGCGCCAGCCAACAACACAGATTTATGGATCAACTACTCTTCCATTATCTCAACAACGGTAACTTCAAGAAAAGTAGAAGTAAAAGCGAGTGCATTGGTACCTGGCGTAACAATTACTGTTGTTGCGGGCGCATCAAGCACAGGTCAAGGTACACTAGGAACTCCTACGGCAGCTGTAACCTTAACAACAGCTGACCAATCTTTAATCACAGGAATTGGTAGTGCCTATACAGGAACAGGGGCAAGCAGCGGCCACAACCTAACTTATACTTTTACTGCACCTGATGGAACGTATGCTAACTTACGCGCAGACAGTACCCCTATTACAATAACATACACGTTATCAGATAACTAATTTAGTTTTTCATTTAAATAGATAAAATTTTAACTGATTTTCCATTCGTAAAATTTTATTTCCTTCTACCTAAACGAGTACAAAAAGAAATGGTATTTTTTCTATTTGTACTCGATTATTTATTTTTCAAAGCAGCTAAATTTCATTTAAACTCCCACGATGCCAAATGAAAAAGTACCGTTTTCTTCTATTTTTTCTACTGATTTCTACTCTCGGAATGGCACGTGTGACCATCATAAATGGACTTACACACATACATTCTCTCAAACAAGGCAGCATAACCAAAGGGCAGTTAATCCTTCGAAATGACTCCAAAAAAGAGGCGCGTATTGTCGTATATAAGCAAGATTTATCCGCCATTTGTGACAAACAAATCGAGTATACAGAGGATGGTTCGCAACCTAAAAGTTTATCCAAAATGCTCCGGACAGTCGTGGATGAAAAAGTACTGATTCCACAAGAAGAATTTGTTTTACCATACCTCATTGATACCCCAAATCAACTCGAGAGCGGAAGTTACTGGTCTGTTTTAATGGTTGAAGTTGTTGACCCCATACGAGAAGAACAAGCAAATGGACTGATTGTCAATGCATTAGTTCGATATGCTGTTCAAATCATTGGACATATAGGGACATACCAATACCCAATTTTAGAAATCCTTAAAATCAATGCTAAAGATTTGGACAAATCAATCAAAACACTGGAGGTACAAGTAAAAAATACGCAGCTTTACATGACAACAAGCAAAGCAATATTGGAATTATATGACACCACTGGTAAAAAAATAAAGACAGTAAAGAGTCTTGACAAAAAGGTTTATCCAAATAGCTGTACACAGTTTGAGCTACAATTTACAGACATCCCAAAAGGGAAATACGCATGTATTTTATTGGTCGATAATGGACGTGATATGTTTGGTTCAAACGTAACCATTGACATCGATTAAACTGAACAATTTGAATGTGAGATACGTCTATCTACTTCTTTTTTTTATATCTTTTAGCACCTCAGCACAATTATCGCCTCAGGTTCAGGTGACACCCTACCCCAAAGAAATTCAACCAGGCGGCTACCAAACTCTTTTTTTTACAATTTCTAATTTTATCGATGGTGACTCTACCGCTCTTGAACTACCTTCTACTTGGCGAGTAGTTACAAGCCGAAAACAAGAAAAAGAGAACAAAACGGTCTTCATATACACTTTTTCAGTGGATGCAGCAGCTCCATCTGGAAACCATAACCTTTATTTTTTACTTTATAGACAAGGTTTCAAAATTGCAGAAGAAAAACTATCTGTGACTATCTCGCTTGTTCGCAAAATTGAAATTAGCCCTATCAATTTACCAGAATATGTACAAGAAGGAAATGCGTTAACAATTGACTATATCATTCAAAATCAAGGAAATACAATCGAAAAACTACATGTATTCACCAATTATGGAGAAGTAAAATCAGGGACAGATTCCTTGGAACTTGCTCCATTTTCATCTGTAACGGTTAGTGTTAGGCAACGTATTCCGGTCACAAATAACCCTTCTTGGAAAGTCAATTCAGATTTAATTTTACGTACCAAGAGTGACCCCACTCCTATTTATCATTTTGTATCAACACCTGTTTACAGTACACAACAGAAGAAAAACGACCCCTATTACCGCTATCCGATTCAGGCAGGATTTGCCTTTTTGAGTTTTTCTATCAACGGAATACGGAGAAATACGTACCAATATTTGGCTATGGGCTCAGGCCATATTGACACAAAGAACAATCATTTACTGCAATTTACGGTTCGTGGACCAAACCAAATTGCATTCCCAACCATTGGTAGCTATGATGAATACAATGCTACCTGGGAGTATAAAAAGGCGACCAAAATACAAGTCGGCGATTACACCAACCGAGTCAATCAACTGATGGAATTTAGTAGATTTGGTAGGGGCGCGCGTCTTGATCATACGTTTTCCAAAAAAATATCTGCTGGGGTTTTCTACCAACAAGCTCGGTTCTTCCCGACCCAACGCGATATTTCGGGCGGGAGCGTTCAGTACCAAGTACTACCTATTTTGCAATTAACATTTGACGTTTTATCCAAGCAATTTATCCAAAATACAAACAGCAACTGGCAGCGCGCGAATATTGCTGGAGTGACGGGAGTCGTCAAAAGAGAAAACCTCCACTTAGAATCACAAGTATCTGTTAGTCAATTAAATACAACTATTGACCTTGGTTTATATACCCGTTTAGATTACCGATTTAAGAAACTTTCTGTGTATAATGAAACCATTTATGCGGGAAAAAATTACTTTGGATTTTACACAAATAGTCAGTTATTCATCAATAATTTGAGCTATCAAGTTCATCCAAAACTAAACGTGGGTCTATCGAGTAACATCACACGATTAAACCCAAGTTTGGACGTTCTTGTCTTCAACACGTCACCATTTAGTTCGACGAATATGGTATTTTTGAGTTATCAGCCCAATTACAAACAGCAACTATTTGTAAACTATACTTTACAGGAAAGAGAAGACAGGCAAATGCCGGCGACGTTCCATTTTAAGGAAGATTTTGGAAATATTTCGTACCAACTGAACACAGACAAATGGCGTTTATTCGCGCAAGGGCGGTACGGAAACGCCCAGAATTTATTGTTGCCAACAGATATTTCTATCCCAAAAAAATCGGGAAGTTTTTTAACAAGACCCGCAACCCGTGTGCTAAAAGGGATGTGGTTGGAAGGTTATTTTGAATACCAACGAACCAATAAATTTGACGAAAACAACATCACGCAAAATTTGTACTTTTTCGGTGGTGGTGTACAAGCCAATTTATATAGAAAGGTGAGTCTTATGCTCAATTACAGAAGTAATTTTGCCCCCGACGAGCTTTTTCAGCAACGTAGTTTCTTAGATGCTTCTTTACAGTTTGAAACCAATAACCACCGTTTGAGCATTACTTCAGGTCGTGTATTTGTTCCTATTGCAGGGGCGCAAGCACAAAATACGCAGTTTTTTCAATTACGTTATACTTGGCGCATCAACGCACCTTTTGCAAAACGAAAAGATTTGGGACAATTAAAAGGGCGAATCACCGGAAAAGACATCCAGCGAGACGGCTTATTGGTTAAGTTGGGACCATATCGAACCGTCACAGATATGAACGGATATTTCACGTTTCAACATATTCCACCGGATGCCTATTTCTTGAGTTTAGAACATTCCGACCAACTCATTGGCTACAAGCCGACAATCAAAACGCCACATCGTGTGGTCATACAACCAGATACAGTTCATACGATTCGGTTAGAGATGGTCAAAACAGGAAGCATTCAGGGCACTGTGCAAGAAGTGGAATCCAAGAGAAACAATGAAATAGAATTAACACAAGAAAAACCGTTCTTATTGGCAAAGTTATACAATGAAAAGGAATCACATATAACCCAAGTGAGAAAAGACAATACGTTTTCTTTTAAAGAAGTTACGCCAGGAAATTGGATGGTCAAGGTGATTGTTTCTACACATACGGATAAATACGAAATAGTGGAGAACGATAATCCAGTTTATGTAGAACCTGAGAAAGAGGTGGGTATAGACTTTGCGATTCGTTCACTTGAAAAACGTATCTTTTTTACGGGGAAAGACTTTTTTGTAACTACCAAGAAATGAAATATTCGTTAATTACGCTTCTTTTTTTCTGTTTTAACGGATGGCTATATGCGCAAACAGCTAATGTTACGGTAAACTTAACATTTCCGAGCGTTGCTTTGCTGGATGTAGAGCCTAATACTGAGAATATCAGTTTTACGTTGTCTGCGCCAACAGATGCAGGACAAGCTATCCAGACGGTGGCTTCCAACTCAAGTAAATGGTTGAATTTTAGTTCTGCGGTGGGTATTGGTGTGACCAGAAGAATTACGGCGCAATATACAGGCACATTGCCCGCTGGAGTAGGCATCACCTTATCAACAGCCAATTATGTAGGAAGTGGCGCGGGGACATTGGGTACAGCTGTACCAATTATTACGTTGAGCACAGCAGCGCAAACCATTGTAAATTCGATTGGTGGAGCATTTACAGGAAATGGAGGAAGCACGGGTTACAATCTTACATTTGCGCCTATACTCTTGGATTATGCTTCGCTTCGAAGTCAGTCAGCGACGATAACAGTTATTTACACCCTCATTGATAATTGATATGCGGATTATTTTCTTTTTACTTTTTTTGGGTGTACACATACATACCTCTGCACAAGGAATTGGGGCTTCACCGAGCAGTTGGAACCCCGTGATTCCGAGTACTTTTCTTACGGAGGCGGGTGCAAATTATACTGGAACTGGTGAAAGTCCAGCGAACCAAACTTCCTTGAGTTTTTCCGTTGCTATTTTAAACTCTTATCGCGTATCTGTCCGTAAAGTAGATACAGACTGGAATGCTAATATTGGTTTGTTTGTACGCAGAACAGGCGATGGAGGAGGATTACTTTCAGGAAGTGCGGGGGGACTCACTTATATTCAATTGACAGGAAGCAATCAAACCTTTTTTACATTCAGTACAGGACTTTCCATCTTGGGTATTGGTACAATTCCCGTACAATATGCCATAAACGGGTTATCTGTGCTCATTCCTGCTAAAACATACACAACGACAGTCATTTATACCATTTCCAATAATTAAACAAAATTTACACTTTATTGGACAATAGAAAGAACCGTGAAAGGAAAGAGCCGAAAATGAATGGATTTCAAGATAACTCGTTCATTTTTAGTCTAAAATCTGCTGATATAACTTTATAATCTTGTAAATTTACCGTTTTAATAAGCTATAATTTTTCATCTTATCATCTTCTTGACATGTCAGTAGAAACTGCATTGTATCGTGATACAGAGGTATTTGACCTCATCCAAAAAGAGCATCATCGCCAATTACATGGCATTGAGCTTATTGCTTCAGAGAACTTCACTTCTCCACAAGTGATGGAGGCAGCAGGGAGTGTTTTAACTAATAAATACGCAGAGGGCCTACCAGGTAAACGATACTACGGAGGTTGCGAAGTGGTGGATGTCGTGGAACAATTGGCCATCGATCGTCTAAAAAAGCTTTTTAATTTAACTTGGGCAAACGTGCAACCGCACTCAGGAGCACAAGCTAACATGGCCGTTTTTCTAGCCTGCTTACAGCCAGGAGATAAGATTTTAGGATTTAATTTAGCGCATGGTGGTCATTTATCTCATGGCTCTCCCGTGAATATTTCAGGAAAATATTTCCAACCTTTCTTTTATGGCGTTGAGAAAGAAACAGGCCTCATTGATTGGGATAAAGTAGAACAAACCGCTGTTCAGGAAAAACCGAAACTTATCATTTGTGGTGCTTCTGCCTACTCTCGTGACTGGGATTACGCGCGGCTTCGTGCCATTGCAGACCAAGTAGGCGCTGTCCTTCTTGCCGATATTTCACACCCATCTGGGTTAATTGCCAAAGGGTTACTCAATGACCCGTTTGACCATTGCCATATCGTAACGACCACAACACACAAAACCCTTCGAGGAACACGTGGCGGCGTTATCATGATGCGCAATGACTTTGAAAATCCATTCGGAATTACAACTCCGAAAGGAAAAGTCCGGATGATGTCTTCTTTACTTGACTCAGGCGTTTTTCCAGGAACACAAGGTGGCCCACTTGAGCACATCATCGCTGCCAAAGCGGTTGCTTTTGGTGAAGCTCTTTCTGATAATTTCTATCACTACGCCGTACAAGTACAAAAAAATGCCAAAGTGATGGCAAATGCTTTCCTTGAAAAAGGATACCAAGTAATTTCTGGAGGAACAGATAACCACTTGATGCTCATCGACTTGAGCTCAAAAGGTTGGACTGGAAAGTTAGCAGAAAATACGCTTATCAAAGCAGATATTACAGTAAATAAAAACATGGTTCCGTTTGATGCTCAGCCTGCTATGACAACCTCCGGAATGCGTGTAGGAACAGCTGCTATGACGACACGTGGCTTGGTTGAAGACGATATGATTCGTATCGTTGATTTAATTGACCGAGTTCTTTGCAACCACGATAATGACCAGGTCATCGCTTCTGTCAGAGGGGAAGTCAACGAATGGATGTTGAATTATCCTTTGTTTACCTATTGATTTTTCTAGTTTATTGCATAAAAAAAGGTCTCGATATGTCGAGACCTTTTTTGTATTTTATCGAATATCAAAGAGGAACAACGCGAACAACCATGCCGGGGTCTTCAACTCCGATGTACATGAATCCATCTTGTCCCATCACAACAGATCGCATTCTTCCGCTATTCGGCAATAATTTTTCTTCTCCAACGATTTTACCATCCTTGACAATACAGCGGTTCAAATATTTGAAACGAAGAGAGCCTGCAACCAAATCGCCCTTCCAGTTCGGATATTTGTCTGACGTCACGAATGTCATTCCGCTCGGAGCAATGGAAGGAATCCAATAAATTTCTGGTTGCTCCATGCCTTCTTTTTCCGTTAGATTGGTAAATGCCTTTCCGTCGTAGTTAATCCCGTACGAAATAACAGGCCAACCGTAATTTTTTCCCTTTTTAACCACATTTACTTCATCACCACCTCTTGGTCCGTGTTCATGTGCCCAAATTTCGTTTCTACCTGCATGGTAATAAACACCTTGTGGGTTTCTGTGTCCATACGAATAAATCGAAGGACGCGCACCTGCCGTTTTCACGAAAGGATTGTCCGCAGGTATCGTTCCATCTGATTTTATCCGGTGGATTTTTCCTGCATCACTCGCCAAACTTTGTGGGTTTTCAGCTTGATTTCCGCGGTCTCCGACAGAGAAATACAAGAAACCAGCTTTATCAAAGACAATACGCGAACCGTAGTGATGTCTCGCACGCGACCAAGGCTCGGCAACAAAAATATCTTTGCCATTTATCAATGCCCCATTTTCTAATTTTGCTTTGAAAATCGCCGTTGTTGCTACTGTCTGATTTCCTTCTTTTTTCCCCTTCGAGTAAGACAAATAGATAAAACCATTTTTAGCAAAAGCGGGGTCAATGGCTACATCCAACAAGCCACCTTGCCCTTCCGCTACTACTTGTGGCGTTCCAGAAACGATTTTCTTTTCTCCAGCCCGATTTACCCAGTGCAATGTACCAGCCCGATCGGTTACTAATAAATCGCCGTTCGGTAACTGAGCAAGGCCCCATGGGCTCGATAAACCTGTCAGAACAGTATCTAAACGAACCGACCCAGAAGCAGCCTCATATACGTTTGAGGTTGGTTTTGATGAAAACTGGTACTGATTGACCGTCGCCAATTTTTCTACAATCAAACCAGCCAATGCGTCTATTTCTTCAGCACTGATGACCTCCTTCCAAGCGGGCATACCGTAATCCAAAGAACCATTTGTGATACTTTGAATCAATTGTTGTTTTTCGTTGCCGTACTTCCACTTCCGATCAACAAACATCTCTACTTTTTCTCCATGACAACCGGAGCAATACTGCTTGTAAATGGCTTCTGGCTCGCCCTCCACTACCGACAAACGCGTCGCCATAGATGGTTCTTCTACCTTCGCACAAAACGTCCAGGCAAAGACCGAAGCCGCACCCAATAAACCAAACGATTTTAGTAACATAATTTCGATGAATTAAAATGAATAGGTTTTAATGCTCAAATTTGGCATTTTTGAACAAAATTGAACATTTTACGTAGATTATACAATACTACCACGACATACACGTGTTTTATTTCGTTTAATGGAAGGAGTTTATCCACTTATTGTTTACTTGTCTATGTTTTTATGATGCGCTTGTGCTTGCTTTTCCGTCAACAACAAAAAAATTTCCTCCATTGGATGATTTATTTGGGTGCGTCATGGGCCTTCTTCATACCGTCTTTTGGCCAAGATAAAGTAATTTCACCGCCATTTCAGTCTGGGAAATGGTACAAAATAGGAATTACAAAAACAGGAATTCACCGAATTGACGCCGCCTTTCTAAAGAAATACGGTTTGCCCCAACATATACTTTCCTCTGAAAAACTAGCCCTTTTTGGGGCATCTCCAGAACTTTTACCTCAACGCATTGAACCCGGTGACGTTCCGCGTACAAAATGGCAAGAAGTACCTTTGAAGTTTCAGACCGTCCGGCGACAAAAACAAGCTCTCTTTTTTGCCGAATCTCCCCATCAAATACATTGGGATAGCACTACCAAACAGTTTTCTCATCAGCTACATCCCTACACAGACACCACCTATTATTATTTGCAAATAGAAGGTGAAACTACCTCCAAACGCATTCTCTCCACCTCCCCGACTGCCCGTGTTTCGAATCTGAAAAACAAGTACATCGACTATATCTTTGAGGAAAAAGAATACCAAAACTTAGTCCGTTCAGGTAGAAATTGGGTGGGTGATTACATGTCATCAAGTTTGCCCAATCGTAGTTTTAAGCTTCGACTACCCGGTTACATCCCCAATAGTCCGATTCAATTTACCTCATCTGTTGTTGGTGCCTCTCCGACTAACTCTGCTCAACTTTTTCTTGCCCTAGACGAACAACCTCCCTTTGGTACACATACATTGGCTGCCATCGGAAATGGCCGATACGACCGACGAGGAAACACCACTATTCATACATTTACAACAGCAGCGACACAAACAAATCCAATACTCCGATACACATTTCAAGGCGCACAAGGTGGCGTGTATATTGATTATTTCGGGATTCAATTTGAGCGTATTCTAACGTTCGGAGAGGAACAAACACTCGTTCAGCTACCGTCAGAAATGCAACCGTACAAATTGGCTATTGAAGGCCCCATTCCTAGTAATGCACACATCTGGGAGGTCACTCATCCATGTACGAGTACAGAAATACAGAATTTCACTCATTTGGAACATACAGGGCAAGAGAATAAAAAATTCATCCTATTTACTACAGAACAAGTACATGAAATACCTTCTTGCCAATCCATTAAACTAGCTTCGTTTCCTGAAACAGAACAGGAAATTCAGTTGCTCATCATCAGTCCAAAAAAATGGATAGATCAAGCAGAGCGTCTGCAAAAATACCGAGAAACAGAAGGAATTACCGGTGTAGTTTGGGATTTAGAAGCCGTATATGCTCATTTTTCGGGTGGACTGCCCGACCCAACCGCTTTGCGTAATTTGGCACGTTGGTATTGGAAAAAACATCCCGAAACGTTTTCGTATTTGCTGTTGATGGGCGATGCCACGTATGATTACAAAAATCATTTGCAATTTCCGACGTTACCGCCCTTTGTTCCGACGTATCAAAGCCGTGAAAGTCTCGAACCCATTTACAGTTATTCATCCGATGATTACTTCGGTTTCTTGGAAGAAACAGAAGGCGAATGGCGGGAAGGTTTGCGTATCAATGGGAACTGGATTTCGCATCCGCAAGGAAATCACACACTCGACATCGGAATCGGGAGATTGCCCGTCACAAATTGGGAGGAAGCTAAACATACAGTTGATAAACTCATTGCCTATTCAGAGAAAAAAGATGAAAATTACGGACAAAAACGTATAATTTGGGCAGCGGATGACGAAGATTTTGCGATTCATCAGCAAGATGCAGAACAACTTTCCACGTATGTAGAGACACAGTTTCCTGGACTCAATCATCAAAAAATATATATCGATGCATTTCCTCAGACACAAACTACAGGGGGAGAAAGGGCAGAAAAAGCAACCCAAACATTCCAAGGAAATATACAAGAAGGCGCTTTATTTTTGAATTACACAGGGCATGGAAGCGAAGATATTTTGGCAAACGAACAGCTTTTCACCCGTGATTTGGTAGCGAATTGGCGGAATAAATCAAACGCACCCATCTGGATTACAGCTACTTGTGAATTTGGTAGGTTTGACAACCCCTCGTTGCAATCTGGCGCTGAGCAGCTAATCCTTTCTCCGATTGGCGGTGCAACAGGCTTGTTTACAACGACACGACCGGTGTTTTCGAATACCAATTTTACGCTTAATTTTTCAT
>CAYNRA010000033.1:15082-29802 GCA_964399465.1 uncultured Cytophagales bacterium | reverse complement strand
ATTATCCATCGAGTATGCCTCCGATGGGTACATTGATGTCCAAAAAGGAAATAAGAGACATGGTTGAATTTTTAGCTTCCTTAAAATAAAGGGAAAAGGGTGAATGAGATACATTTCTCAATCACCCTTTTTTTATTTCCCAAGAACTGCGTCAATTGGTTGACCGGATTGCGGGTTCGGTTTTTCATTTATACCTAAAATAGATAAGGCTGTTTGGGCTAATTGGTTCTGATATAGAATGGTATTCGAGTTCCCTATTTCGCCCAAGGCAGGTACAGAAGGCCCTATAAACGCAGCCCAGATTTGATAGGAATCAGATACCCGTGAGCCATGGCTTGTCCACTGATTTTTAGATTTATCTCCACGTCCGTGGTCTGTGGTTAGAATAAAGGTCGTTTTATCTTTGTATTTGGGGTGATTCTGGCAGTAATTCCAAAGTTCATTGACAAACTTATCGAAGGTATTTGCCGCAAATAAATATTCGTCATATTTTGATTCGTGACCGAACTCATCTGTTTCATCAAAAGAAAGAAATAAGACACTAGGTTCTTTTTTTTCAATATATGATTTAGCCGCGAAGTAAGTAATAAAATCATGTCGATTACTCGCTAGACTTGGATAGATTCGTTGAATATCATTGATTAATTTTTCTTTTTCATTCGGCTCACCTATGGGTTCAAGTCCTGCATTTACAGGTATCTTCGTCCGTTCTTCATTAATAATGTCGGGTATAACTTCCCATGTCGCGAAGGCAGCAACTTTGTCTTTGAAGGAAGCGTTATTGTTAAGCGTTTCTAAAAAAGTAATGTTTTCATTCCAAATTTTATCATTGGAATTAATTTTATCATCCGCAAAACCTGTCAAAACTTCGTTATAGCCAGGGTAAGAAAACCAATAGGGATTCAAAACATTCATTCTGTTTCCCTTTGCTCTGTTCCCGTATATTTGTCCATTTGGAGCAATGGTATTCCATAAAAAAGGTAGTAATTTTTCTCTACTTTCCTTACTTGTTTTTCCGCCAAATGTTTGCAATAGTTTTTCTTTATTTCGAACAAATTTCGGTTCCTGAAGCAACGTAGAATCAATACCTTGAAAGACTTCTTGCCACCTTAATCCATCTGTCATGATGAAGAATAGGTTCTCTGTCTTTTGGGCGAAATTTTGGTGAGAAATCAGAAGAAAAAGAGCAAAAAGTGTAGTTTTTTTCATTGTTTACTGAATAAGATATTGTTTGCAAATTGAAAGGAAGAAATGGATATTAGGTAGTTTCATACCAACCACTTTTGCTTGATCATCCCAATGCCTTACTTGAAGAGATTCTGAAAAAAAAGGATGTTTTTGAAACTCAGCTTGTTCGTATTCGTTAAGTAATCCACCTTGGAACTGCAAAGTGATTTTACTTGCATCAGAAAGCGACGAATAATAGGCTGGATTTGTAGTACAAAGATACCGTTTGGCGAAAACATGATTTTCTACAATGGAGGCTATTTTATGAGAAAATCCATGAGAAAGTAGCCAATCAGCTGCTACCTTCTCATGATTTACGTTCCCAAATTCATTCATGGAATCCGTCTGTACATCAGGTAAAAAATGACCAATGTCGTGTAGAAATGCGGCAATTTGCGTTTCTTGGCAAGTCGTGTTTTGAATGGCTAAAAGGGCACATTGCGCCGCATGCTCGTATTGACTTACGTTTTCTCCATAATAATTGCTTGAGCCGAAATCAGAGAAAAATTTTTCTATCCAATATATTGTCTGGTTGTCCATCTATCTTTGTTTGGAAAAAACAAAGATAGATGGGTAGAGAGAACTGTAAGTAACCCGTATTTTATATTAAAGTTAATTGTTCATCTCAATAGATAATAGCCAGGGTATTTTTCTAGCGCGATGTACTTTCGTGAAAGAAGAGGGATTTTTTTCATTAAAGTAGGCATTAGATTGATTTTGTCTATAACAATTGTAGGGGGGTCTGATGAAAAAGTATCAAATACAGTGACTAAACTTTCGTAATTATTTACTTCTTCAAATATGTTTTTTGCCAAGGACCAATCTAAGTATTGTGTGGCAACCTGAGCGTCTTGGTATTCAGTAATATTTGAACCTAAGATGAGTATGCGTTGACCTTTGAATATCTCAGGGAGTTTCGAGGGAGATAATCTTCTATGTGCTAACTCTTGAAACCCTTTTCCAATTATAGGGCCAGACCCTTGAAAGTAAATAAATAGAGATGCAAAAATGAATACCATGAAGTAAAGTTCAGGTAAGAGTGTGCCCTTTAAATGAATGAATAATCCGGTAATAAAAAAAGCAAAAACGGGCAAAAGTACGACCAAGTACATGGGGGTAGCAGCTGGTGCTATGAAGATTGTTAAACCACTAAAAATACCCAAAATCAAAAATGTTTGTTGTACCCTTACTTGATAATTGCTGTAGCGTGTTCCCTTTAGCATACGTAAAACTCCTGCAATCATAAGAAAAACAAAAAGGGTAAAGGATCTGAAAATACTGATCCAATCTTGTGAAGGGAATAGTTGGAATTTTAAAAAGTTTTGAAGCCAGATCTCACTAAATCCTGTATTGTCTGAAAAATAATAATACAGAACAAATGCTATAGTAGGTAATGAAAAACCGATTAAAAGAAGTAGTAATTGACGAGCGTTCATACTACTAAACATAAATAAAGAAATAATTACCCAAAGCAATAAAACCCAATAGGGCTGATAAAACAAGGTTGCCAATCCAAGGTAAATGCCTACCTCGATAATATCATCTTTCACGCCTTGTTTATATTCAAGTTGTTTAAAAACATGATTTATTGTCATCAATATGAACGTATTACCTACCAAAGCGGGTGATATTTTATTCATATCAAAACAAGCATGCAAAGCAACTAAATAAATAAGACCTGGTAGGTAATTCTTCTCAGAAAGTATTTGTCTGGCTTGTGTAATATACGTGAAATATAACGCCTGAAATAATCCAATAAATAGTGCCACTAACTCCATTGTCTGAAAGTCACGGCCGAAGAGGGAGTAAAATAAGGCGTAAAAGTAGGCAGATAACGGACTAATTTGGGTCAAAATATCCTGATAAAGGACTTTCCCTTCGTATATTTTTTCACCTAACAAGATCCATTCAAGTTCCGTTGTTAATAAAGGAAATGGAGTGGTTAGAAATCTTGTTTTAATCAGAAAAAGTACCGTCATCAACGATAAAATCTGAAAAAGTGCGTTTATCCTGAAAAATGTTAACAATTTCTGAAGAGTTTTAGGTTTGAAAGTACAAAAATATATTTATGACAAAGGATAAACCAAAATAACTCATGATATTTGTAAAAATATGTTAAAATTCAAATGACTGAATCAAAAAGACAACGCCAAATTGCTAAACAAGTACAAAAAGATTTAGGAGAAATCTTTCAAAAAGAGCTTAGGTCGGTGATGGGTCAAACCTTTGTGACAATCACGGATGTAAAAGTAACACCTGACCTTGCCATAGCCCGTGTGTACCTCAGTTTCTTGATGGTAGAGGATAAAGAGGAGTTACTTCAGAAAATTCGTGAAAATACTAAAATGATTCGTCTCCATTTTGGTCAAAAAGCAAGACACCAACTAAGGATTGTTCCAGACTTTCAATTCTACATTGATGATACTGCTGAATATGCACAAAAAATTGAAGGTTTATTTGCAGGTCTTGAAATTCCAGATGAAGAAGAAAGTTTGAAAAAACTCAATCATCCGTACAAGGATTGAGTACGAAGAATGTAATGTATTTATGAATTTACCTTTTTTTCTAGCAAAAAAATACTTCTTTTCACGACGTAAACGAGGGTTTATTGATTTTATCTCTCTACTCTCAATGCTTGGTGTGTGTGTTGGAACTGCTGCTCTAGTCATTATATTATCTGTATTTAATGGTCTAGAAGATTTAAATCGCCAGATATTTAAAACCATTGACCCTGATCTAAAAATAGTATCTCGCGATGGTCGACCGTTTCAAATATCTACACAAGTGGAGAAAAAAATTGCTGAAACGAAAGGTGTAAAGTACATGACGCCTGTTATCGAAGAGAATGCACTAGCAAGGTATGGAGGAGCGCAAATGGTCGTATTATTACGAGGCGTTGACTCTACTTTTCAACAGTTTAGTTCGCTCGCTAAAGCAACAGTTCAAGGAGTTTTATTAACCGAGGAAAAAGGATACTCTTTCGCATTCATCGGTGGAGGTGTCTATCGTGGATTAAATGTCAATATCGCAGATTTTGGACTTCCCCTTGAAATCTGGTACCCCAAAAATCAAAAGCTTAATGTCTTAAATCCTGAAAGTAACATTCAAGAAATATCTGTTACTGTTTCAGGTGTTTTCACCATCGAACAACGCTACGATAATTTAGTCTATCTCCCTATTCATGTGGTTGATAAGTTGACAGAAAAAAAAGGAAATTATTCCTATTTCGAAGTATATGCTGCTGAAGGTATTTCGCATGAAAATTTGAAAAAATCTATCCAAAACATAACAGGAAATCAATTGATTATTCAAACGAGAGACGAACAGAATGAAGCACTCTTTCGAGCTATACGGATAGAAAAACTATTTATTTTCCTCTCTCTGTTATTCATTATTGGTATTGCATCATTTAATATCTTCTTCTCTTTAACTATGTTAGTTATCGATAAACAAGAAGACATTCGTACACTTCGCGCAATTGGAGCACCTAGCCGACTCATTTTTCAAACTTTTTTGAAAGAAGGGGTTTTAATTACATGGATAGGTGGAGTACTAGGTATCTTATTGGGTCTGACTGTATGTTGGATTCAATTGCAATACGGTCTTGTTGGTATGGGTATGGCAAGTGCAATTGTTGATCAATATCCAGTGATTATCGTGTGGACTGATATCTTATTGATTGCTTTAGGAATTTCTTTAATTGGTATTTTAGTTTCTATTTTTCCTGCAAATAAGGCAGTATCGATGCTACACAAAAAAAATGTTCCAATAGTATAAATATAACTTTTACTATGCCTCTACACGAAATGAAAAAAAAGGTTTTTATTCCTCTATTTGTCTGTGTTTTTTTTCAATTAGTTGCACAAAAGAACAAAATAACTCAGGTTTCAAATGCTATTGTTTTTGATTTAATTCATACGAACCTGCTTATAACTCCTGATTTTTCAAAACAGTCGCTTCAAGGACAAGCTAAACTGTATGTAAAGCCACATTTCTACCCGCAGTCACATATTGAGGTTGATGCGAAAGAGCTTCAAATAAAAGAAATCGCAGTTAATGGGAAAAAGAAAGAATTTAGGGTAGATTCCAACAAGTTAATAATTGATTTTGGGCAAACTTATACAAATAAAGATACGGTTGAAATACAGGTTATATATTCTACATCTACGCAAAATACGAATAAGCTTCCCATGGATCAACGCGGCTTCTATTTTGTAAATGCAACAAAAGAAATACCCACTCTAACAACTCAACTTTGGACACAAGGCGAAACCTCCTCTAATTCTTGTTGGTTTCCGACGCTAGATTCTCCAAATCAAAAACATACACAAGAAATTACGCTTGAAGTAGATGAACAATTTACGACGTTGTCAAATGGCTTGCTAAAATCTGCTATCAAACTAAAAAATGGTAAAAGAAGAGATACGTGGGTGCAGTCTCAGCCACATGCTGTTTATTTGACTATGATTGCTGTTGGTGAATTTGAAAAAGTGACAGATTCTCCATTGAGAGGAACTGAAATTAGCTATTATGTAGAACCTAAATTTGCTCCTTACGCCAAGCAAATTTTTGGTAGAACACGTGAAATGATGACCTTTTTTGAAAGGTTAACCGGCATAACATACCCTTGGCCAAAGTACGCACAGTTAGTCGCGCGTGATTTTGTTACCGGTGCAATGGAAAATACGTCCGCAACTATCCACGGAGATTTTATATTGAAAACCCCCAATCAGTTAGTGGATAATACAGATGAAGGTATTATTGCCCATGAACTGTTTCATCACTGGTTTGGAAATCTTGTAACATGCGAATCATGGTCACATTTACCATTAAATGAGTCATTTGCTGATTATTCAGAATACTTATGGTACGAGTACAAGTACGGCAAAGAAGCAGCCGAATGGATAGCTCTAAACGCACTTGACCAATATTTGCAGGAAGCAAAGGAAAAGCAAGTACCACTTATTCGCTTTCAGTATGAAAATGAAAACGATATGTTTGACGCGCACTCGTATGCGAAGGGAGGACGGATTTTACATTTGCTACGTAATGAAATAGGTGATGAAGCTTTTTTTATGTCTATGCAAATCTACTTAAATAGACATGCGTATCAATCGACGGAAATTGAAGATTTTCGTCGTGTTGTTGAAGAAGTTACAGGCCAAGATATGCGTTTATTCTTTAATCAATGGTTTTTTGGGAAAGGACACGTACAGCTTGTTGCAAAACACGAGAAGATTGATAACCAACTGGTTGTAACGCTTCACCAAGAAATGGATTCATTAAATCCTGTTGTTTTCCGTATCCCTGTCTCTATCGCTTGGGAAGAAAATGGTATTTGGAAAAAGACAAAAATAACCATGCAGGATTCTGTACATATTGTTAAAATCCCTGTCATTACCAATCCCAAATCTGTACTTATTGACCCAGATCATATACTTGTTGGAACGGTAAACCACGAAAAAAAGAAGGAAGAAATACAATTTGATGTCATTCATGCACCAAGTTTTCGGACAAGGTTGAAAGCCCTTCAAGCTCTTTCGTTTGATGAATCACCAGAGGATTATGCTGTAAAAAGTCCTCTTGAAGATAGTGTAACTCGGCAACTGGTCATGAAAGCAACGCGTGATTCCTTCTGGAAAGTACGTCACCAAGCTGTTCAGCTCCTTTTCGATTACGATGGTTCGGAATTTTTAGAGGTGGAAAAAGCACTTCAATTTGTCATTAAAAATGATTCCAATGCCTACGTTCGTGCGGATGCTATTCTGGCTGTCAAAAACTTTTTGAATGCCCAAAATGATATTTTGTTCAGACAGGCACTAAAAGATACATCTATGCTTGTACGTGGGGCAGCCCTAGAAGCGATTCTTATCAATAAACCCATGGATGCTGATTCTGTGATTGCACCGTTTCTCCTGCAATCGGACGTAAATACATTTGCTGCTATTGTTAATTATTGGATTTCACAAGGAGATACTAAGCACTTGACGTGGATTTCTGACCAAATGAACCAGTTTTCTTCTACCGAACTTTATCCTGTAATGGGTCTTTACTCAGCGTATTTGGTTAGTGTCTCTGAAAGTGAACAGAAAAGTGTTATCCCACAAATCAAACGTTGGTTATTGGAAAATCCATTGATTGCCGTCCGGTATGGTGCTATGCAATTAGCTCAAAATCTTGCCCACCTTCCCGAAGCTAATCAATTGATTCAGCAGGCTGTTCGAGAAGAAAAAGATGCATTTCTTCAGTCAGTGTATTCCAATTTGACATCCGAATAAAATGGCATTTTTACATTGGAATGATACCAAAGAACTACTTCACACCGTCCGACTTTCTAAAGTTTGGAATGCCCTGCACGTGGTAGGGAGTTATATTCTTTCTAAATGGCTAAAACGCCCAGTTCAGCCAGGATTCCCTTTAGCAATTTCTATTGAACCTACAACCTCTTGTAACCTAAGGTGTCCAGAATGTCCGAGTGGTTTGCGCTCATTTACACGGCCAACAGGGATGTTAAGTGATGCTATTTTTGTCAAAACAATTGACGAACTCCATAACTCATTATTCTATTTGACTTTCTATTTTCAAGGTGAGCCGTATTTACATCCAAATTTTCTTCGAATGGTTTCGTATGCCAATCAAAAGGGGATTTATACGGCAACATCCACCAATGCGCATTATTTCACAGATACCATTGCAAAACAAACAGTTGAATCTGGACTCAAAAGATTGATTATTTCCATCGACGGAACAACGCAGGATACGTACCAAAGTTACCGAATCGGTGGTAGCTTAGAAAAAGTAATAGAAGGTACACGAAAAGTTATCGAATGGAAAAATAAATTGAAAAGTACGACGCCGCACATCGTTTTTCAGTTTTTAGTGGTAAAACCAAATGAGCATCAAATTGGGGATGTATATGCTTTAGCAAAAGAGCTGGGCGTACGTGATGTACGTTTGAAAACCGCCCAAATATATGATTATGAGAGCGGTTCTGAGTTGATCCCGACGATGGATAGATATGCAAGATACCGTAAATTGAAGTCAGGAAAATACGAAATCAAGAATAAATTACTCCATCATTGCTGGAAAATGTGGCATTCCTGTGTCATCACATGGGATGGTAAAGTAATACCCTGCTGTTTTGACAAAGACGCACATTATGTGTTAGGTGAGGTGAAAGAAGATTCATTTGAAAAAATCTGGAAATCAGAGGCATATATACACTTCAGGAAGCAGTTATTACAGCATCGCTCACAAATTGAAATGTGTAAAAACTGTACAGAAGGAATGCCAATTTGGGGTTGATAGAAATTAAGATACAATTTGCATCGCTCAAAACACAGTTTTCTGTATTTTTGTAGCACAAAAACGGTCAATTAGAAAAAAATATGATGAGTCAATCGACAAACGCGCCTGCAACGACTTTGCAAGACATTATCGCTCATGCGAAAGAATATGGATTTGTTTTTCCTTCCTCTGAAATCTACGACGGCTTGCAAGCGGTATACGATTATGGGCAAAATGGTGTGGAGCTTAAAAATAATCTAAAAGCTGCTTGGTGGAAGTCAATGACGCAGTTGCACGATAATATTGTAGGTATCGATGCGGCAATTTTTATGCATCCGCTTACTTGGAAGGCGTCGGGTCACGTGGATGGCTTCAACGACCCAATGATAGACAACAAAGATTCGAAAAAAAGATACCGCGCTGACCAGCTTCTTGAAGGCAAAGCCGAAGAACTTGAAGCAAATGGACAACCAGAAGCTGCGAAAGCACTTTTGGAAGAAATGGGTCGCCTTTTAGGTGCAGAAGATTTAGAAGGTGTTCGCCAATTAATTATTGATCAGAATATTAATTGTCCCATCTCGAAAACGACAAACTGGACGGAAGTTAGGCAGTTTAATCTGATGTTTTCTACCCAAGTTGGTTCAGTAGCGGAGGACTCTAGCTTGATTTATCTGCGTCCGGAGACTGCACAAGGCATTTTTGTTAACTTCTTGAATGTGCAAAAAAGTGGACGAATGAAAGTTCCTTTCGGGATTGCTCAAATTGGAAAAGCTTTCCGAAATGAGATTGTAGCGCGTCAATTTACGTTCAGAATGCGTGAGTTTGAACAAATGGAAATGCAATTCTTTGTTCGCCCTGGAACTGAAATGGAATGGTATAACGCATGGAAAGAAACGCGTCTTAAATTTCACAAAGCCATTGGTTTGCCTGCTGAAAAACTTCGTTTCCACGACCACGAAAAACTAGCGCATTATGCCAATGCTGCTGTAGATATTGAATATCAATTCCCGTTTGGTTTCAGAGAAATGGAGGGAATTCACTCTAGAACAGACTTTGATCTCAAAAACCACCAAGAACTTTCTAAGAAAAAACAACAATATTTTGATCCAGAATTGGATGAGAATGGCAAACCGTATGGAAATTATATTCCTTATGTGGTTGAAACCTCTGTCGGAGCTGACCGACTTTTCTTAGCCACTTTTTGCCATGCCTTCACTAAAGAAACCGTTGGAGAAGGGGATACGCAAAAAGAACGTTTGTATCTGAAATTACACCCTGCGCTTGCACCTATCAAAGTGGCCGTTTTACCGTTGGTTAAAAAAGATGGGTTGGCTGAGAAAGCACAAGAAATTACCCAATCCTTGAAATCTAGCTTCAGAGCCGTTTATGATGATGGTGGTGCCATCGGAAAAAGATATACGCGTCAAGATTTAATTGGTACGCCTTTTTGTATTGCCGTGGATTATCAAACAATGGAAGACCAAACGGTTACAATTCGACACCGTGACTCGATGGAGCAGGAGCGAGTTCCGATATCAGCTCTAAAGGAAAAAATTGGCTATGCAGTCGCTTTAGAGAGAATACTTGAAGCTATTTAAGTACTACTAAAAAAGAGGAATGGGTTCTACTTGTTCCTCTTTTAATTTTTAATACATGAAAATACTTGGAATTATTCCGGCAAGGTGGGCTTCAAGTCGATTGCCCCAAAAGGCACTCGCAGTAATCCACGGAAAAACCATGATACAGCGGGTGTATGAACGCGTTACCCAAGTAAATGAATTTGCTCAAATCATTGTGGCAACTGATCATTCATCCATCTTTGAACACGTACAAAGTTTCGGTGGAAACGTCGTCATGACGAGCTCAGAGATTCAGAGTGGGACAGATAGATGTGCAGCCGCATTAAACGAATGGAAGTTGGATTTTATTCCTGACTTTATCGTGAACATCCAAGGGGATGAACCTTTGATTGAGCCTGAATCTTTGCGTGAATTAATTCAAAATTTGAATGAAAACACGCAAATTGCAACATTGGTCACACGTATCCATGAATTTGAAGAACTCACAGATCCTAATGTAGTAAAAGTAGTAGTCGATTCGAATCAAAATGCCCTGTATTTTAGTCGTCAAGCCATTCCTTTCCAACGCGATGTATCGCTGGAAAAGTGGTTGGAAACGGCAACCGTTTATTGGAAACATATTGGGATTTATGCTTTTCGTCCATCTATATTATCCGAAATAACGACTTTACCTACTTCTTTACTTGAAAATACGGAAAAATTAGAGCAACTTCGATGGTTGGAGAAAGGATATAAAATGAAAATAATTGAAACACACTATTTCAGTAAGGGAGTTGATACACCTTCCGATTTACGAGAAGTAAGTATGCGTATTCAACAGTTGGAAGAAAAAGAAACAATGATATAACCGTACGTTCGTTGACAAATAAAAAAGATATAACTAGAAATTATGCAGAGATATAAAATACTTTGGGCTGATGATGAAATTGACTTATTAAAACCTTACATATTCTTTCTTCAAGGTAAAGGATACGATGTAACGCCTGTTCCTAGTGGAGCAGATGCATTGGATGTCGTTCAAAATGAAAACTTTGATGTTATCTTTCTAGATGAAATGATGCCTGGAATGACTGGTTTGGAGACATTGGCGCAAATAAAGCAAATTCGAGAGGATATTCCGATCGTGATGATTACAAAATCAGAGGAAGAAAAAATCATGGAGGAGGCAATCGGTTCTAAAATTGCCGATTATTTGATCAAGCCACTAAATCCCAACCAGATTTTACTTTCTGTTAAAAAAATCCTGGACAATAGACGATTAATAACGGAAAAAACCAATCAAGGCTATCAACAAGATTTCCGAAATATTGCTATGCAATACAATGACCGGATTGGTCACGAAGAGTGGGCTGAAATTTTGAAGAAAATAACGTATTGGGAGCTTGAGTTGGATAAAACCAACGATAAGTCTATGGCAGAAGTGCTTGAAATGCAAAAAGCAGAAGCAAACAGTAATTTCACACGATTTATTCAAGATACGTACGAAGATTGGATGTCTGACCCAAAATCAGATAAGCCTATTTTATCGCATCATCTCATGAAAAAGAAGGTTTTCCCTCTCCTAAAGCCCAATGAACCTCTCTTTTTCTTATTGATTGATAATCTTCGCTACGATCAATGGAAATCCATGCAAGAGATTATTACTGAATTTTTTACGATTGAGCAGCAAGAAACCTATTATTCCATATTACCAACGGCTACTTCGTATGCCAGAAATGCAATCTTTTCAGGTTTAACTCCTGCTGAAATGGCAAGGCAACATCCTGATATTTGGGTGAATGACGAAGGTGAAAATGAGGAGTCTTTGAACAATCACGAAGCAGAATTTCTCAAGCGCCAAATAGATAAAAATCGCTTGCAAACGAAGTTTTCATACCATAAAATTATCAGTACACAACAAGGAAAATCACTATTAGACAATTTCTCTAATCTACTAAGAAACGATTTGGTTGTGGTTGTTTATAATTTTGTAGATATGCTTTCTCATGCCCGTACAGATATGGCTATGATTAAGGAACTTGCTCCCGATGAAGCAGCTTATAGGTCTATCTCAAAATCTTGGTTACAACATTCTTCTCTCTTGGATTTTCTTCAAAAAGTGGCACAAGTGAAGGGTCGTTTAATTATCACGACTGACCACGGAATGGTTCGCGTAAAAAATGCAAAACGGATCGTTGGAGATAGGAATGTAAATACCAATTTGAGGTATAAACAAGGGAAAAATTTAAACTTAGACGATAAAAAAGACCACGTCATTGAAGTTCGCAAGCCCGAGCTGTTTGGTTTACCTAAACCAAATATTTCTACTTCTTATTTCTTTACGACGGAGGACTACTTTTTTGCTTATCCGAATAATTATAATTATTACGTAAGCCACTACAAAGATACGTTTCAACATGGTGGGGTTTCTATGGAGGAAATGATTATTCCATTTACTGTTTTAAAAGCCAAATAAGCCATGTTTGATTTGCGTAATTATGCCTTTTTACTGTCATTTTTTGTATCAATCTTTATCTGTAAAGATGGAATTGGTCAAAAAGTGACTGTATCGGGTGTAGATAAAGCTACGTATTATGTTTCGTTAGGTGGCGGCCGTGCAACCAATCGTTGGGCAAATTACTTGGATGCATACAAGCCAAATAGTCAGTTTACTGGAGAAGCAGGTTATTTATGGAATCCTTTGTTTAAAAAAAATACAAACGCCCCCGTTTTTGTAGGAGCCCAGTTGGGTTATTTGGGCTTAGGTACAGACCCTGTTCGTTCTGTTTTATTGGGTAATTTTTCTCAGCAGCACCATGTATTCTGGTTACATGGAAGTGCGCGTTACAGACCCATCGTTTGGGCTTCAAAGTGGAATCCATTTATTGATATTTCGGGTGGCACAACACTTTATACATCAGGTGTTTACGAAAATTTGTCGGAGTCAATTGTTCGGATAGACGGCGTTCATTCTTCTGCATTTAGTTACCAAGCAGGTGTGGGAATTGGACGTTTAATTCCGCGCAAAATAGGAGCATCTCCTTACCTCGATTTGGTAGTCTCTACTTTTCAAACGGAACCTGTACGAACTGCAGAACGAGAAGGAGCTAGTATCGCAGGAGACGGAACTATTACTATTTCTAGAAGAAGAATTCCGATTTCTTATCTAAGAATTACACTATCCCTGTCGAATTTTTGGTAAGATCTTGTACTTTCCCTTCTTTGCAGTAAAGGGTTCTGGAAGGGTAATTTTCAATCAATGAAAAGTCGTGAGTCGCCATCATAACGGCTGTTCCTGCTTCTTTGTTGATTTTAAAAAAAAGTTGTAGAATTTCTTGCGACATTTCTGGGTCGAGGTTCCCAGTAGGTTCATCAGCTAGGAGTAATTGAGGTTTATTTAGCAAAGCACGAGCTATCGAGACACGCTGCTGCTCACCACCTGAAAGTTGATGTGGAAATTTAGACAGAACGTGTGCTAATCCTACTTGGCTCAATACTTCTTCAATACGTGTTTTCATAGCTGCTTTATCTTTCCAGCCCATAGCTTCCATGAAGAAACATAAATTACGTTCAATACTTCTGTCTGTTAATAATTGGAAATCTTGGAAAATAATACCAATTTTCCTTCTCAAAAAAGGGATTTCACTACGTTTAATTTCATGTAGCGGAACACCAGCTACCCAGCCTTGCCCTGAAGCAAGCCACAAATCAGCATATAAAGTTTTCAAGAGGGAAGACTTTCCGCTACCAGTTTTTCCGATTACATAGACAAATTCTCCAGCCGCTATGTCAAACTGAATGTCTGAAAGAACGACTACTTCTTTTTGTAGGACGGATGCATTTTGTAACGAAACAATATTTGAACTTTTCATGGAGCTAATTTAACAAAATACCCGCTTGATTAAAAGCGGGTATTTTGTTAAAAGAAAATTTTATTGGAATCAACCATTTACTTTTGCGTGATCTGCTAAAAACTTGGCTAGACCAATATCTGTTAATGGGTGATTTAACAAAGCAAGAATGGCTGAAAGCGGTCCAGTCATTACGTCTGCACCAATTTTCGCACAACTTAGAATATGCATTGGGTGACGTACTGAAGCGGCTAAGATTTGTGTTTCGTAACCATAATTATCAAATATTTGACGAATATCTTCAATTAATACAAGTCCATCAGTTGAAATATCATCAAGACGACCTACAAAAGGAGATACATACGTCGCACCAGCTTTCGCTGCCAAAAGTGCTTGGCCAGCTGAAAAGATAAGTGTGCAGTTTGTACGAATACCACGTTCCGAAAAATATTTAATCGCCTTGATACCATCTTTTACCATGGGTACTTTGACGACAATTTGGTCACTAATTTTTACGAGTTCTTCTCCTTCACGGATGATTCCTTCGAAGTCTGTGGAAATAACTTCAGCACTTACATCACCTGTTACGATATCGCAGATAGCTTTATAGTGATTTTTCACGTTTTCGTCGCCTCCGATACCTTCTTTTGCCATCAAGGAAGGATTGGTTGTAACTCCATCTAAAATACCTAAATCTTGTGCTTCTTGGATTTCTTTTAAACTAGCCGTATCGATAAAGAATTTCATTTATCTGTCGTGTTGAAATGATTATAAAAAGGGTAATGGAATGCAGGGG
>CAYNRA010000033.1:5546-15072 GCA_964399465.1 uncultured Cytophagales bacterium | reverse complement strand
CAGGGGAGAAAAAAAAATGGCAAATTCACCGCTACAACCACTTACCCTTGCTATCTTCCGATCCTGGGGGATTCAGCGGGAGCTGGTAATTTGCCGTCACAAAAGTACGTAATTTTGCAATTGTAGCAACAAAAAATTGTATATTTTTTCCGAAATTGCATCCTACTAACTCATATTCCTCTCACTAAAATATACAATTAACTGATAACTAACTTTCTATGAATCCTTTATCAACAACTCAGAAAATACTCTTAAAATCATTCATGGGATTATTTTTGCTATTTGCTCTTGTCCAATTGAATGATCCTGACCCCTTGATTTGGATATTCATATATTTAATCCCTGTTTTCGTGTTTAATACCCAACTTCTGCGGAAAGGTATGGGAACTTTTGGACAAATTACACTCGGGTTTGTTTATTTAGTATGGGCAGCAGAACAATTTCCACCTGAGTGGGAAGGTGTATTACTGGATACAATGGCAATGAAAACTATGAACATTGAACTCGGAAGAGAATCCCTTGGCTTGGCAATGGTTGGTGTTTGTTTGATGATTACCGCCAGGATCAAATAGAATAAATATATATGCATAAGCCGAGTTACCAACTGTTGAAAGGTAACTCGGCTTTTGCATTTTAAACTACTACTAAACTTAAAAATGTAGAATTGAGTAGACGAAATTTCTTGTTTACAAAAGGATTTTCGTTAAAAATTGTTCCGTATGATCCCGCACATTTTCCCAATCTTCGGACAAAACATACGATGCTATGACATGATGTTTCGATTCAGGAAAAGCTTTCTTCTCTTTCTTTTCACTACTTAGTTGATCAAACATTTGCAACATTGCAGGTACAGAAACAACTTTATCCTGATTTTCTTCGTCCTTGTAATAATAACCCATATAAACAGGACATTTTACGTTTTTAAACGTCTGCTCATTCATTGTATTAGTTAAGAAGTTTTGAAGAGCCTGGACTCCTTCTAATCTGTAATGTAATGTCCAATATTTTTCTTGCAACTCATTTTTAGGGGTAATATCATTGAAATCGGACTTTTTAATTGCTTTTGCTAAGTGCAACCCCCAAGGATTATCAATCAATGCTGCGTTTTTATCGAAAATTTCTATGCATGGAGAATATAATACAATCGCTTTTATTTCTGGATGTTTGCTTGCTAAATAAGTTGTCAATGCTCCACCCATGGATGTACCAATGATGACTACTTCTTCACCGATTTCTTTTCCAATGGCAAGTGCTTCTTCTGCGGAGGCAATGAGCTTGTCTGCTGTCAAGGTCTGCATGGTGGCATCGCCCAGATCAATTCCATGTTCGGCTAACCGAGCAATATAGAGGTTTGCCCCAAATTTTTTGGCTAACTGAACATGTCCTGGTGCACCTTCTTCTCCACTAGCTGAAAAGCCATGAATATAAACAAAACTGAGTGGTGTCTTTTTCTTTGTTAGACTGTCATCCCAAACAATCTTTGCTTCATTCCCTGGTTTTAGTCCTTTTGTTTCACTCTCTCTTTTTTGAATGAATGCATCAAGTTCTGATAGGGGAGGGAATGTGAAATTTTCTTTAAATTCTTGAGGTGCAGTAGGTTTTGGGCCTAAAAAATAGATAGTTATTGCCAGACCAAAGAAAGTCAGGAGGATAATACTTGCTTTTTTCATTGATAGATGATTTCGGTTCGGGTGAATGGTGTGATGTGTTTATACTCAAGTTTACCAAAATTAACACAAATACGAGGATTATCTTTTTCTCGAACAAAAAAAAAGGCTTTTCATTTCGAAAAGCCTTTTTTTATTGCTTGGTTGTGATGATATCAAATCGTAATTTTTTGGGTGCGTTTCTGGGAACGATTTGTTGGTTTCGTAGATAAGTCAAATTGTATACATTGGAAATAACTTTTGAAAATTTATCAAAAACCGTACTCAATTGAGCTGCATTTGTAGGGAACTCAGCGATTCCACCGTTACTAGAAAGTTTCGTTAATACAGGTTTGTCTACACCACCTTTTCCTTCTAATCCAATGGCAAAACTGGTGATTTTAGCTGCGTTTTGGTCGTTTCTCATTTTGTTTAATAGGAAATCAGGTGTAAAAGTGGGTCCGGAATTGTTATCTGTACCATCCGTGAATATGATTAAAACCCGGCTTTGTGCTTGTGATTTTCTAAGTTCATCAATTCCCCGATCAACAGCCTCGTAGAGTGTTGTAAACTTTCCCTTTGTTAAATTAGATACATAATTTTTTACTTTTACCTTATCTTTTGAAAGTGGTAATACATTGATATTATCGGCAAAATCAACAATACCCATCTCCACAGAAGCTCCTCTGTCTGTAAATACTTTTTCAACAAAATTAGAGGCATATGTTTTTACATTCTGAAAATCATCTCCTAAAGATTCGCTTCTATCCAATACCAACATGACAGCAATGTCATCGGATTGCGTGAAAGACATGGTGAATTCGACGTCTTCTTTAAAATCTTGAAGTTCAGGTCGAAATTCGTATGCTTTGATATTTTCGATAGTATAATTATTTGAATTCTGGTCTACAATTCGAAAATTATCAATAATAACTTTTGTGAATGAGGTCCCTTCAGGAAACCCACCAAAAGTTTTACTGAAGTCGATTTTTATCTCTCGTGAGGTTTGTTGTTCATCAAAACGTATTTCCGGGGTTCTTCCGGTTGTATTCCAAAAATCAAGAAAAATACGAAAAGTGACATTTTGAGGAGTGACGTCTTTTGGGTCACATGAAAATGTGAAAAATGTTAAAACAAAGGACAGGATTAAAAGAGCAAATACGCGCTGAACAGAATTATTCATGTATTTTTGAGATTGATTTTGGTTAAAAACGTAGAATACAAGGAAAATTACACAATTGGGATGCAAATTTGGGAAAATTTGTGATATAAACGTACATCATGCAAACAAGTATTGTTCTTTTAGCAGCAGGGGCATCAAGTAGAATGGGAACTCCGAAGCAATTATTGCCAATTGGCTCTAAAAATATGATTCAAACTCTCATTGATGAATCATTGAAAACGTCTTGCTACCCAATAACCGTCGTTTTAGGTGCAAATAAAGCTAAAATTGTTCCTGCTTTGGTTGATATGCCCATCAATCTAGTTGACAATGCCAATTGGGAATCTGGGATGGCTAGTTCCATAAAAATGGGGTTGATTGGTTCGTATATGATTGAAAAAAACATAGATTCTATACTATTCCTTACGTCAGATATGCCCTACGTGAACTCTGAGTACATCCAAAAAATAATTCAAAAGGCAGAAGAGACGGACGCGCTTATTGTAGCTAGTAAATACGGTGGAACAGTGGGTATCCCGGCTCTTTTTAAAAGGGAGATTTTTACCGACTTATTGGAGTTGACAGGAGAGGAGGGTGCACGAAAGCTTATTCAGCAGAATAAAGAAAAACTGGCTTTGGTTGATTTTCCTAACGGAGCATTTGATTTGGATACGCCGGAAGATTATGCGTCGTTTATTCGTCGAAACTAATGAAATCTTTTCTATTTTCTCTCCTAAAAAAAGGGGTACTCAAATGGAGTTCCTTGGATTGGAAGTGGCAGTATTTCGCTTCTGATTATTTTGTATTTCCGGTTCTTTTTTATTTCATCAAATATCGTCGAAAGGTAGTTTCAGCAAATATAAATTTTGCATTCCCATATTATTCATCTGAGCAAAAAGTTGCATTGGAAAAGCAATTTTATACGTATCTTTCGGATGTCTTGGTTGAAACTATCAAGGGCTTTACCCTAAAAGAAAAAGAGCTACGTAAACACATTACTTTTGGTGAATTTCCAGATTTAACGGATTCAAACGGAAAAGATAGATCTTGTATATTATTAATCGGACATCTTGGTAATCAGGAGCTTATTGCGAAGTGCCTCCCTTTTACTGTAAATGCGGAGGTTAAAATCCCTTTTCGAAAAATCAAACCTTTATTTCTTGAAAATTGGGTAAACGAATCAAGAAGTCAGTTTGGTGCTCTTCTTTTTCCGGCTGAAAAATCTGCCTTTTTCCTACGAAAAGATACTCGTCCCTTTGTTTTGGCATTGGCAGCAGATCAAGCTGCAAGTCCAGTTAAATCGATTTGGATTCCCTTTTTTGGTCGGGAAACAACTTTCTTCAGAGGTCCTGAAAAATGGGCAAATTGGTTGGATTGTCCCGTCGTTTACGCAAAAGTAACAAGACCGAAAAGGGGGTATTATAAACTTGAATTTGAATTAATTACATCAAATCCAAAATCATTGGATTTCACAGAATTAACACAGAAATATGCGAAACATTTGGAGGAAAATATACGATTAGAGCCGAGTATTTGGCTCTGGAGTCACCGAAGATGGAAACATTCGAAGTTATAAAAACTCGGATAAGTCACCAAGCCCTTGGCGAACCAGCTCGAAATCGTCTGTCGTTGCATCAATCACTGTAGAGGAAGTAATCCCGCACCAACCACCATCGATGACCAAATCCACCTGATGTTTGTATTGTTCGTAGATAAAATCAATCTCATTGGGGTGTTCGATGACATCTCCTTCCTCGTTTTTTAGAGAGGCAGTAATGATGGGGTTTCCAAGCCTTTCGACCAACAAGCGAGGAATTTCATGGTCTGGAACCCGTATTCCAATGTTTTTACGGGTTGATTGCAAGGTTTTGGGAAGTTCATTCGTGGCGGGTAATATAAAAGTGAATGGGCCAGGAAATGCCTTTTTCATCAGTTTAAAGGCGGCATTAGAGACCCGAGCGTATGCTGCAATATCGCTCAGGTCTTTGCAAATAATAGACAAATTATTGTTTTTTAGTTTAATGCCTTTCAATTGACACAGTTTTTCCATCGCTCTGTTTTGGTAAATGTCGCAGCCCATCGCATAAACAGTATCCGTAGGATAAATAATGATGCCGCCGTCTTTCAGGCAGCGAATCACTTGCTCAACCCGATTTGGATCTGGGTTTTGAGGAAAAATCTGAATCAATTCTGCTGCCATGCTTATTTCTTTTTAGGTGAGTTCATTTCCATATAATCTACTACCAAGCTAGAAAGTGCTTTTACTCCTAATCCAAACCCTGACTCATCTATATAGAAATCGGGTGTATGATGTGGCGCAGCTTCAGATGGTTTTTTATCTTTTGGCATACCTCCTAAGAAGAAAAATAAGCCAGGGACTTTTTCTTGGTAGTAGCTAAAATCCTCCGCACCCATTGTAGCCGGAACAATACGAACATTTTCTTTGCCTGCTGCTCCTTCAAGTGTTGCCACCATTTTGTCTGTTAATACGGGGTCATTGTAAGTGACAGGATAGCCGTGGTCTATGGTTACTTCAGCGGCTGCTCCCGCACTCTCAGCGATATTGGTCGAAATCTCTTCGATTCTTCGGTGAACAAGTAATCTTTGGTCTTTCCCAAGGGTACGAATTGTACCAATCATTTCGAGGTTTTCTGGAATGATATTGTTCCGAATACCACCATGAATTGCCCCGACAGTAACGACTGCCGGATTTTCTGTTAAGGTGACATTTCTACTAACAATTGTCTGCAAGCCCATAACAATTTGAGAAGCCGTGACAATCGGGTCAACACCAGACCAAGGATAAGCACCGTGCGTTTGTTTGCCTTTCAATCGGATTTTCAACTGGTCAACCGCTGCCATTGTTGCTCCCGGACGATAGGCAATCACACCAACAGGTGTTTGTGAGTTTATGTGTAGTCCAAAAATAGCATCCACTTTGGGGTTTTCAAGACATCCAGCGCGAACCATGCCGTCTGCACCAAAAGGGTCTTTGGTATCATAAACACCTTCTTCTGCAGGTTGGAAGATGAATTTAACGGTTCCTTGTAAGTCTTTTTTCATACCTGAAAGAACTTCAGCGACACCCATTAAAATAGCAACGTGGCTGTCATGTCCACATGCGTGCATGACACCCGTTTTTTGCCCATTGTATTCTGCCATTACCTCCGACTTAAACGGGATATTTACACGCTCTGTAACAGGAAGCGCATCCATATCGGCACGAAGTGCAACAACAGGGCCAGGTTTTCCACCTTTTAAGACACCAATAACGCCCGTAACGGCCACATTTTCTTGGACTTCAATGCCAAGGGAACGAAGGTGTTCCGCGACTTTTTTCGCTGTTCTAAATTCTTGATTCCCTAGTTCTGGATGTTGGTGTAAGTCTCTTCGCCACTCGATTACTTTGGATTCAACTTTTGCCGTAGCCGTAGCAATGGCTGGCTTAAGCGAAGATTGTGCGGTAATACTTGTGGTTACACCAAGAGCCAAAAGTGTAAATAGTTGTTTTTTCATTGTACAGTTTAGTTGAGTTCTGAAATAGATTTAAATGCTTGCAATGGACGGTCAGTAGCAAAAATATCGACGCCTTGTTTTCGCCATTCTTGATAAAGATATTCCTTGTTTGCCGCTGCTTTTTTGTCAAGGTTACCCAAAGTTCCCAATATCGTCATAATTCCTTTGCTGTGCAAAAAATCAATGAGTTCTTTGTTTGGTTCACGCGTACCCAAAAAGGCAATCATATTTTTGTCTGGAAGTCCACCTGCTTTGAGACGTTCGTAATCTTCCATTTTCATAATTCCAACGGAAATCATCAATGCGGGGTTTAATTGATACACTTCAAATGCTTGGTTTGCATTGTAGGTAACAACGGCTGCCGTTTGTTCTGTACCTGTTTTTTCTATGAGTTCTACTACTTTTTTGAAAGGTGTTCCTCGCTTCACATCCAATGTGAAATATACCTTACCCTTTCCCCAACGCAAGGTTTCTTCCAAAGTAGGGATTTTAAATGTGGTTATATTGCCTGAATTATCCTTTAAGAACAAAGGTTTTAAGTCTGCATAGGTTTTTTCAGCTACTTTGCCATTTCCCGTTGTAGTTCTATCCAAAGTATAATCGTGCATCATGACCAAAATAGAATCTTTGGTTGTTGTGATGTCACACTCTATGACACAAAACGGAAGTTTATTTGCATAATACGTGAACGACTCAATACCGTTTTCAGGGATATTTTTTTCTTCACCTCCTCCACGGTGAACAGAAATTAAGGCAGGTTTTTGCGCATCATACCGCAAAAAATCGGAGATAGGCGTTAAATTAGTTTGGGTTTTTTGGTTGATACAACCGGTAAAACCAATAAATGTAATAAGTACGAGTGAACGAAAAATAGATTGCATGTTGATTTGTGCTAATGAATTTGCAAATTAATGGAAAGTGACAAAAATTGTGCGTGCTTTGTTCAATTTCATTAATTCTGACGATTAAATCCCCTTTTCTATCTTATTTAACCATTTTTTTTCCTCTAGTTTTGGTTGATTTTTCCTTTTTTGCAGGATGAAAAAAATCCTTTCCCCTCCAAATACCATTGCATTTGGTCTATTATTAGTGACATTAGCCGTGAATGTCTCCATGCCTTTGTTTCAAGTATATGCTGAAAACGCTGGACTTTCTAAAGGTCAAACCGCGCTCGTTCTTGCTGCTTACATTACAGGAATGTTACCCAGTTATATTTTTTTAGGGGGAATTTCGGATCGACTAGGTCGGAAGCCCGTGCTGATTACTAGTGTGTTTTTTGCCTTCTTATCTACTGCCTTGATTACTTGGAAACCTGATGTCGAAGCATTGGTCTTTGCCCGTTTATGTCAAGGAATTGCCCTTGCATTAAGCATGGGCACGGGTACCGCTTATATGGCAGAATTGATGACGGATAAAGGGATTCTTGCCCCATCACGCGCAGCAAATAAAGCTTCATTATCCACTGCTTTTGGTTTTAGTGGAGGTGCTTTGGCAACAACTTTGGTACTTTTTATTGCCTTCAGTTTAACTCCTCTCAGTTATTATATTCTTCTTTTTCTTACTTTAATCGGTCTAGTTTTACTCGCTTTTTTACCTGCTATTCCACCAATTGGTGGGCCAATGGTACGGCTTCCGTATTTTCCAAAAGGTTCATTTGCCATCAATACAAGTATTGGTATTTGTTGGGCTGCAACAGGTACAATCATTGCCATTGTTCCGGCAGAATTTAGTAAACTGGGTTTAACAGCTTATGCGGGATTTTGTATTGTGTTAATTAATTGGACAGGTGCTTTTATTCAAAAATGGGTACGTACTTTTTCCTCTGCACATGCCATGCAGATTGGTTTTCTTCTTGTTCCAATTGGTTTTGCCATTGTCGTTACCGGACTTTTTATCCACCAAATAACCGTTATTCTATTTGGAACTACACTTATCGGCTTTGCAGCGTATGGTTTTTCTTATGTGGGAGGACTAAGTATGATTGCAGAATTGGGTGGGGCGCAACGGGCAAGAGCTGTTTCGGGTTATATGTTTGTTGGCTACATCGGTTTTGGTATTCCAGCTGTTTTTCTGGGTTATTTATCCGACTCACTAGGTATTCCATGGGCATTAGGTATTTTTGAAATCCTCCTAATCTTGCTAACTTTCTACGCTTGGTGGCGTTTTAAAACAGAAAATCTACCTCTTCTCATAGAAAAGGTAGATTCTGAATAGCGTAAAATTTATTAAACAGTAAACGCTGGTTGCAAAGGTAAACTTCGGAATCGTTTTCCCGTTAAATCAAAAAGAGCATTGGCAATTGCTGGTGCAACGGGCGCCATAGGTGGTTCTCCGACCCCGTAAGGCTTTTCGCCTCCTTCGTGGAAATAGACTTCGATTTGTGGAGTATGTGCCAATTTCGCTACATTGTATTGATGGAAATTGGTTGCACTTATTTGTCCATCCTCAATCGAAACATCTTCAAATAAAGCAGCACTCAAAGCCATCATGGTTGCGCCTTCAACTTGCTGTCTAGCTCCATCTGGATTAACAATTTTTCCTGAGTCCAATAACTGTACGACCCGTATTATGCGAATCTGCCCTTCGACAACTTCCAATTCAACCATTGTTGCTGCTATCGCTTTGCGGTCCTCTCCAGTTGCGATACCCCGACCAACACCAGGTTTTTTGGGTGTGTCCCAGCCAGCTTTTTGTGCCAATAATACCAAAAGTTCTTTTCTTCTTCGTACCAAATTATCATCATCTTGTAGATGATTTATTCGGAACTCAATGGGGTCTTTTTTAGCTGCATGTGCAAGTTCATCAACAAAACATTCTACTGCAAATGTATTGGAAAACATCCCAACAGACCGCCAAATTCCTGTTGGATATGGCAGTACATTTTGCCACATATCCGCTTTTTTGTTCGGTATTATGTACGGGATGCGTGCGCCATGTCCTGCAGAGAACATATCTGCACCCAACGCTTTCAAAGCAATTGGAGGGAAATTCTGCAAAATCATATCGCCCGTTGCTTGTTCATGCTGAAAACTTTCTATCTCGCCCGTTTTTGTGACACTTCCGCGTAAAGCGTGGTGTGTATTGGGGCGTAAATACCCATTTTGAAATTCCTGCTCTCTTGTCCAGATGACTTTGACTGGTTTCTTCACCTTGTCGGACAATGTAATGGCCTCAACGACATTGTACAAGGTAGCTTTGCGAC
>CAYNRA010000033.1:2902-5536 GCA_964399465.1 uncultured Cytophagales bacterium | reverse complement strand
ATTATCACTTTTGAAACGCGTTTTGCTTGTGATTTGTCCCTTAACAATTTGAGCCATTTGTGTGCCCATATAAATGGTCACGTTGTCTCCTTCCACAGATGCAACGCTTACACTAGGTTCCATGGTGGCATGTATTCCGGGTGGGGTTCTATACGCTGCGGTTACTTTTGCGTTCGTGGTTGAAGTAAATGTACGTTCTACATTTCCTTTATCTTGAATATTTACATGTGTGCCTTTTCCAACTGTAATCGCCTCTATAATTTCTTCATTGGTTGCTTTTTTGGCTACTTGCCAATCAACCTGAATCAACTTTGCTGCCTTGAGTGCCGCATACTGATTTTTTGCAACGACGCCAATCCATTCTTTGTCCTGATGAATAGTCAAAACGCCCTTTACTTTTTGGGCTTCTTTGGTATCTACCTTTCCCATTTTTCCACCAAGAAAAGGAGAATAGACAATTTGTCCGTAAACCATTTCTGGAAGATCAACATCGATACCATAAATTGGCTTGCCTAAAACTTTATCTTCAAGATCAACTCTTTTTTGACTTGTACCAATGATTTTAAATTCTTTTTCGGGGCGAAGTTCAGGTGTTTTGGCTATTTTCCAGTCGGGTGACTTCAGTGCAATTTCTGAATACGTCATTTCACCGTTGGCATAAATTACTTTTCCTGATTTGGTGATAAGCTGATCTGTAGGGATATTTAACTGCTTGCTTGCTGCTTGTTTGATTGTCTCGCGCAATGTGGCTGCCATTTCCCGCAAATCGACATACAAAGAGGTCGTCGTAGAACTTCCACCTGTGCCTGCAAAATCTGCTGCGCCATTCTGTGTGGAGGCATGAATGACCTTGATTTGTTGCATGTCCATATCTAGCTCTTCGGCAACAAGCATAGCAAGTCCAGTAAAGATACCTTGACCCATTTCTACTTTTGGGGAGCGGATTGTCAGTGTATTATCTTTTTCTAATGTAAACCAAAGGTCAGTATCAAAAGAAAGAATACCAGAGGGTAAGTCCATTTCAGCTGCCGTCGAACCAATTGCGCGACGAATAGGCGTACAACCAAAATAGAGGAGGGCAGAAGCTCCAGCTAATCCAATTCCAGAGCGTATAAGGAATTTTCTTCTTGAGATTGATTTTTTTTCGTCTTTTTTCATGCGTTGGATTTGTTGATTTCAGCAGCTTTTAGAATTGCCGAAATGATTCGAGGTTGTGTTCCACATCGACAAATATTGGTGATATTTTCGCGAATATCGGTCTCTGTAATGGCTGGATTTTTTGCCAAAAGTTCTGCTGCTGCCATCATAAAACCAGGTTGGCAATAGCCACATTGTGGTACTTGATGCTCTATCCAAGCTTGTTGGATAGGGTGCAGGTTTTGGTCATTTTGCGAAAGTCCTTCGATTGTTGTAATCTCTTTGTTTTCAGCATATTGAACAGGGTAGGAGCATGAACGGACAGCATCCCCATCTATGTGAACTGTACAAGCACCACATTGGGCAAGCCCACAACCAAATTTTGTTCCTTTGAGTCCAACCTCATCTCGAATCACCCAGAGAAGTGGCGTTTCTGGATCAATATCCGCTAAGGAATATTCCTTTTTGTTTATACTTATCTTCATCTTTTTAGTATTTGTAACCCATAACAAACTGCGAATCATGCTTGTTTGGAAAAGCCGTTTTTTGAATATTTAATGCGAGTTGATTTATTAAAACTGATCATTTAAACCAAAAATACGTGGGTTAGTTTTCCATTTTCCTCGTGTGAAGTCAGGAACTTCAACAGGGGCACTCCCTCGCTGAATGGAAAGTTCAGAAAGTGGGCTAATTGCGCTCCAAACGGCGGCATCATAGACATCCATAGGTGGTGCAGTTTGATTTTTAATGGCTTCAATGAAGCCCCGCATGACAAAATAATCGATTCCTCCGTGTCCTGCTTTCTCTGCTTCTTCTGCATGACTCTTCCATAGTGGGTGGTCATATTTTTCTTGATACGCCTCAAACTTCTCCCAAACGTGTGGTTTTGGACTGTGGTTTTGAAGATAAATGGAGTCGTTATCGTCCATCCAAATTCCTTCTGTTCCTTGTGCTCGAAAGCCCAATGAATATGGGCGTGGTGAGTTTGTATCGTGAATGAGCATGATATTTTCACCATTTGCACACTGAATCATGGTAGTAACAATATCACCTAATTTAAAATTTACTTTGGCATTTGGGTGGTCTTTTCCTCCTTTATCAACGATGTGTTTGTGTAATCCTAAACTTGGCGTGGCATACGAGGATAAATAGGTAAATCGATTTCCACGATTGATATCTAACCAATGTGCAACGGGGCCTAAGCCATGTGTCGGATACAGGTCTCCATTTCTATCTACCGAATGTTGTGTGCGCCAACGTGCCTCTGCGTGTGCATTGGGGCCAAACTCAACACCTCCACCTGCATATCGTTTGCCATCATTGAATTTGACTTCTCGTAAATCGTGCTGGTAGCCACAGTGCGCGTAGGTCATTTGTCCGAACATACCTTGGCGAACCATGTTCAAGACGGCTAAGACATCTCGTCTATAACACACATTTTCTAATATCATGCAATGGGCGCCAGTCTTTTCGTACGTATCTACTAAGTCCCATGAC
>CAYNRA010000033.1:0-2892 GCA_964399465.1 uncultured Cytophagales bacterium | reverse complement strand
TCCACGGCTGTATATTTTCCTGCTTTCATGGAGTCCACAGACATGGGAACATGCAGTTCCCAAGGGGTAGAAATAATGACGCCGTCAATATCGTCTCGTTTGAGCATTTCGAGATAATGTTTGTCTGTTTTACCATAGATGGCAGGCTCTTTTTTGCCAAATTTTTTGCAAATTTTTAAAGCTTCAGCAATAGCAGAAAGATCAATATCGCAAATAGCGGTAATTTCAACATCAGGTCTGTAAAGGACTTGTTCTATATGATTTCTACCCCGGTATCCGGTACCAATAAAAGCCAAACGAACCGTTTTTTTAGGTTCGGGAGCCATTTTAACAACAAATGGAACAGCAGAAGTAGCTAAAGTCGTTGACAGAAAATTACGTCGGTTCATAGAAGTTTAGGTTATAATTGATTGAGCAAAATAGGAATAATTTTGAATAAATTTGAACAAGCATACAAAATGTTCGGTTATAAAAGAGTCTTTCGCGAAAGAGATACCGTCTCGACGGGCTAGTTGCATTGTACACAAACTTTGTAACAGCACTAACTCGTAAATTATATATCATTGAAAAAGAAAACCGCTGTTTTTAGAAAAGAGCATTTTAATGCGGCCCATCGCCTGCACAATCCCGCGTGGAGTGCAGAGAAAAATGAAGAAGTATTCGGTAAATGCAATAACCAGTACTTTCATGGGCATAATTATGAATTGATTGTTCAACTGATTGGGGAAACAGACCCCGTAACAGGCTATTTGTATGATTTGAAAGCATTGAGTGACTTGATAAAAGAGCATGTCCTCGATAAATTTGACCATAAAAACTTGAATATTGAAGTAGAAGAATTTAAGAACTTAAATCCAACCGCTGAAAACATCGCAAGGGTCATTCATGACATCATTGAAAAACAAATAAACAACCAAGCATTAGAAGTTAAAATTAGACTTTACGAAACTGAAAGAAACTATGTCGAATACCCTGCTTAAAAATAATACAGCTGAGTGGGCTGATGCCATGGGCGATGACCACACGTTTACATCGGTGAATACGCCGCTAAGAGAAGATGCTTTTGCCTTAGACGACGATACCAAAATAGATTTGATCGAGCAAAATTTCCGTCAAATTATGGAAATTCTTGGACTTGATTTAAGCGATGATAGCTTGCAAGGCACTCCGCGCCGTGTAGCAAAAATGTATGTGAAAGAAATATTTTCAGGGTTGAATCCGCAAAATATGCCTGCCTTGACTTTATTTAACAACGAATACAAATACGGTGAAATGTTGATTGAACGCGATATTCAATTCAATTCTAACTGTGAACATCATTTTGTGCCCATCGTTGGAAAAGCACACATTGCCTATATTTCTTCTGGTAAAGTAATAGGTTTATCGAAACTTCATCGGATTGTAAACCATTTTGCACGGCGCCCGCAAGTTCAAGAAAGGATGACCATTCAGGTTGGAAAAGCATTGCAAGAAGTGCTTGATACGCAAGATGTAGCTGTTATTTTAGATGCAGATCACATGTGCGTATCGTCCAGAGGCGTACACGACCATTCGAGTTCTACTGTAACATCCTTTTACGGTGGAATTTTTCAGAACCAAAGTAAACGCGATGAATTTGTTCAATTAGTGAAATTGAAAGCCTAATCGTTCGTTTTGTTGATTTTGAGAATGTTTGGAGGGTAGCTTACTTTCCAAACATTTTTTTTATTTGGGTGTTAACGAATTAAATGAATAAAATAAAAGTAAAATGTCGAATTTATATTTAGTGGTAGGTGCTAGTAGTGGAATCGGAGAATCTATCGCGAAAACATTGCTAGCAGCTGGAAATGAAGTCATCTCAGCGTCGAGAACTGCCCCTTCTTTTGCTGTTACAAAACACATTACATGGGATGCAAGCACGTCAACTTCTTTTCCTAAAGAAGAATTGCCAGCGGTTTTGCACGGAGTTGCTTATTGCCCGGGCACAATTTCTTTGAAGCCCTTTCCTCGTTTTAGTATGGCAGACTTTACCTTGGATTACCAAATAAATGTTCTGGGAGCTATCCAAGTAGCACAAGCTGCTTTACCAGCTTTGAAGGCAGCAAAAGGTGCTTCGATTGTCTTTTTTAGTACGGTAGCAGTACAAACAGGAATGAGTTTCCATGCTTCGGTTGCTGCCTCGAAAGGAGCTATTGAAGGCTTAACTCGCTCGCTTGCAGCTGAGTTAGCTGGTCAACAAATTCGAGTAAATGCCATTGCACCATCTTTGACTTCTACACCGTTGGCTCAGGCACTTTTATCCTCACCAGAGAAAATAGAAGCATCCAACAAACGCCATCCATTGGGTAGGGTCGGGCAATCAGAAGATGTGGCGAATGCAGCTTGTTACTTACTTGGTGCGCAATCCTCTTGGGTAACAGGTCAAATTTTAGGTGTAGATGGCGGAATGGGTACGCTGAAGTGACCGTTTAATAAAAAAATAAGAAAGTTGTAAGCGTCATTCTTACAATCTATTATTTTTGTAGGAACGTAATTCAGATATATGAAAACTGTCCTAACTATAACTCTCTTTACTATAACTCTCTTTTTTATCTCACTTAGCTTTTGTAATTCGCAATCTAATAAAATATTAACGAGAAATACAGCCCTTGGAAACACAAGGGTACAAGATACCCGGAGTCAGTTTATTTTACTGAATCCGGGCTTTTTTGTGCCTGATGGTAATTATTATTCTGCATTGATTGACCCCAATTGGAGTGGAATTGATACGGTGTTTTCACCATTGCCAGGACATGTTTTTCAACGTTCAAATGAAACTTTAACACCAATTCCGATTCGAGGAACTGTATTTGGGTCCGTAGATACAGTTGTAGTAAAGGCGATTTCATATGAGTCCCAAGTGCTACACGAGAA